>JAFEDM010000221.1 GCA_018241625.1 Pseudomonadota bacterium
CGCGGGCCGCCGCCGGCCATGCGGGCTTCGCAGGCGTCTGGACCGAGGCATCGGGCACCCACCTGACGTGGACGCCGGGTTCCAAGAGCCTTGTCGTCAGCGCGGAAGAGGCCAAGAAGCTGGCCGCCGGCAGCGTCCAAGTCCGCCGCCAGGAGAACGACGCCAAGCCGTCCAACGCCGCGGCCGGCGCGCCGGGCGAGGGCGATCCCGGCGGCTACAACGCCTTCTGGCTCGATCCGGGCGCGACCCTGGGCCAAGTGAAGGGACAGTTCCGCACCTCCTGGATCGTCGATCCCGCGGACGGCCAGCTGCCGCTGGCCGAGGAGGGCAAACGCCGCGTCGCGGCCGCCGCCGTCCATTCGCGCCGCGCAGAAACGCCCGACGGCGCGGACTCCTTTGAGCCCTGGGACCGCTGCATCATCGGATCGCGCGGCTCCGGCGGGCCGGGGATGCTGAACAACATCTACAACTCGAACTACCAGATCCTGCAGACGCCCGGCGGGATCGCGATCGTCTCAGAGATGATCCACGACGCACGATCGATCCCGGTGTTCGCGACCAAAGCCGCAGCTCAGGCGGCCCATGGTCCCGCCGCCCTCCATCCCTGGCTGGGCGACAGCGTCGCCTGGTGGGAGGGCGACACCCTGGTGATCGAGACGGTGAACGTGAACGCCGAGCAGGGTCGCGCCGGTCCGATCTTCACGACGCCCCAGGCCAAGGTGACCGAGCGGCTCACGCGTGAGTCGAAGGATCAGATCTTCTACGAGTTCACCGTGGAAGACCCGGTCTACTACAGCCGGCCCTGGCGCGCGGAGATGAGCTTGAACGCCATCAAGGGCCCGATCTACGAGTATGCCTGCCACGAGGCGAACTACGCCCTGGTGGACATCCTGAAGGGCACGCGGGCCGGGGAAAGGGACGCCGCGGCCAAGGGCGGCGACCGCTAGTCAGAGCCAGGGCAGGCCGGTCTCGCCTCGCAGGATCGCTTCGGCCTCGGCGCTATGCTTGCCGCCGTGTTCCCCGGTGTCTTGGCGATCGTGCAGAACCAGGGCCGGCAACAGGCGCAGCGGCGCCTTGCCGGTCTTCACCGCGCGCACCAGCACCCGCTTGGCGGGGACGTCGGCGAAGGGCTGGATTGGCCGGATCTGGACCCCGCCTGCCTTGGGCGCCAGCAAACCGAGCAGATCACCCAGTCGGTCGGCGCGGTGGATCACGGTGATCGTCCCGCCTTCGCGCACGGCCTTCAGCAGGAATTGGACCCAGGCCGAGAGGCCATCGTCCGCCAGCCAGGCGCCTTCCTTTTCGGGCGCGGGCCCGCGCAGGCGGTCCGGGTCGTCGAAGAAGGGCGGATTGGCCATCGCTGCATCGAAGGGGGCGAGCTTCAGGGCCGAGAACCGCTGGCCGACGTCGCCGGCCACCGCCTCGACGCGGTCCGCGAAGCCGTTCAGGGCGATGTTTTCCCGCGTCAGCGCCAGGGCCTCCGGATCGCGTTCGACGCCGACGAACCTTGCGTCCGGCCGCCTTGCCGCCGCCGCCAGCAGAGCCGCGCCCACGCCACAGCCTGCTTCGATCACCCTTTGACCGGGTTTGGCGTCGCAGGCGGCGGCCAGCAGGGCCGCGTCCAGGCCCGCGCGATAGCCGCGCGCGGGCTGCAACAGCCGCACCCGCCCGCCCAGCACCCGGTCTTCGGTGATCTTGCTCATGTCCGTTCGTCGTCTTACGCCGTTCCCGCAGGCCGCCGCGCTTGACCGTGCCCTATCGCGTCACCATTGTCCGACGCAACGGCGACCGGCCTCCCGCGGTGCGGCCGCCGCGCCCAAGAGTTGAGGTTCGCTTGGCCGTCGCCACGCCCGTTGTTGCGGAAAGACCGCCTTCGCTGGATGCCCTGCTGGGCCTGGCGCGCAGCGACATGGCCGCGGTGGATGAACTGATCCGCCGGCATATGGACAGCCCGGTGCCGGTGATCCCGGCCCTGGCCGACCACCTGATCGCCGGCTCCGCCAAGCGCCTGCGCCCGCTCTTGACCATCGCCGCCGCCCGGATCGCCGGCGCCCGCGACGAGGCCTGCCTGAAGCTGGCCGCCGCCGTGGAGTTCATCCATACGGCGACCCTGCTGCACGACGACGTGGTGGACAGCTCCCAGCTGCGCCGCGGCCGGGTGGCCGCCCACCTGATCTGGGGCGCGCCGTCGTCGGTGCTGGTCGGCGACTTCCTGTTCGCCCGGGCTTTCGAGCTGATGGTCGGCGCGGGTTCCATGCCGGCTCTCGAGATCCTGGCCCGCGCCAGCCGCGTGATCGCCGAGGGCGAGGTGCTGCAGCTCACCCGCGCCCACGACCTGGACCTCTCGCAGGATGTCTACCTCGAGATCATCAAGGCCAAGACCGCCGAGCTGTTCGCCGCCGCCGCTGAGTCGGGCGCGGTAAGCGCCGGCGCCTCGCCCGAGCGCTGCCGCAGCTTGCGCAAATATGGCCAGGACCTGGGGATCGCCTTCCAGCTGGTGGACGACGCGCTGGACTACTCCGGCGACGCCGGCGCGCTGGGCAAGAACCCCGGTGACGACTTCCGGGAAGGTAAGGCGACGCTGCCGCTGCTGCTGGTCATGGCCCGCACGGGCGCCAGCGAGCGCGATTTCTGGGTGCGCACCGTCGACCGCCGCGAACAGACCGACGCCGACTTCGAACGCACCCGTGAGCTGATGCGCCAGACCGGCGCCCTGCAAGCCACGCTCGACCTCGCCCGCACCTACGCTGAAAGCGCCAAGGTGGCCCTGGCCGACTTCGGCGCGAGCCCCTGGCGCCCGGCGCTGGAAGACCTGGCCGATGTCGCGGTGGCCCGGACGGCCTAGGCCGTCCGGAACTGGTGGCTCCAGGCCCGCGCCTGGACGGGCGTCCAGCCCAGGGCCTCCCAGAACCGCGCCGAGTCTCGAGCGCCCGCATGGACGGTGATTAGGCGCGTGAGGTTCAACCCTTCGGCCAGTAGGGCGTTGACGATGGCGCCGCCGACCCCGCGGCGCCGTGCTTCAGGACGCACATAGAGACGGCGCATGCGCCATGCCTCGCCTGGATGTGCCTCCGGCTCAGGCGTCAATCCGCCGACGCCCAGGAGGCGACCATCGCAATAGGCGGCGATCAGGGCTGTGAACATCTCGCGCCGCGCGGCGAACTCTTCCGACAGGCGGTCCATGTGGCCGAACCCCTCGGTGCGCGCCTCATCCGCCAGGGCGGGGAAGTCGTCGGGCAGAGCCTCTTCGATGCGAACGAGCTGGAGCATCACCCCGGCTTGATCATGTCCTCGGGCCGGACCCAGGCGTCGAACTGCTCGTTGGTCACATAGCCGCCGCCGACGGCCTCCTCGCGCAGGGTGGTGCCGTTGGCGTGGGCGGTCTTGGCGATCTTGGCGGCCTTGTCGTAGCCGATGTGCTCCTTGAGCGCCGTCACCAGCATCAGCGATCGTTCGAGGTTGGCCTTGATGTTCTCCTCGCGGGCCTCGATGCCGACCACCATGTTGTCGGTGAAGCTGATCGAGGCGTCGGCCAGCAGTTTGCAGGACTGCAGGAAGTTGTAGGCCATCACCGGGTTGTAGACGTTGAGCTCGAACTGGCCCTGGCTGCCCGCGAACGCCATGGCCGCGTTGTTCCCCATCACATGGGCGCAGACCATGGTCAGGGCCTCGGCCTGGGTCGGGTTGACCTTGCCCGGCATGATCGACGACCCGGGCTCGTTTTCCGGTAGGGACAGCTCCCCCAGGCCGGCGCGCGGGCCGCTGCCGAGATAGCGGATGTCGTTGGCGATCTTGAACAGGGCCGCGGCCGTCGCCGTCAGCGCCCCGTGGCTGAACACCATGGCGTCGTGGGCGGCGAGCGCCTCGAACTTGTTGGGCGCGGTAACGAACGGCAAGCCGGTGATGGCGGCGATCCGCTCGGCCACCTTCTCGGCGAAGCCGATGGGCGCGGTCAGCCCGGTGCCCACCGCGGTGCCGCCCTGGGCCAGTTCATAGAGGCCGTAAAGCGTCTCCTTCACCCGGCGCACCGACATCTTGGTCTGGTGGGCATAGCCGCCGAATTCCTGGCCCAGCGTCAGCGGCGTGGCGTCCTGGGTATGGGTGCGGCCGATCTTGATGATGTGGTCGAAGGCCGCCGCCTTGGCCTTGAGGGCCGCGTGCAGGTGCTCCAGCGCCGGCATGACGCTCCTGGCCACTTCCTCGGCGCAGGCGATGTGCATGGCCGTCGGATAGGTGTCGTTCGACGACTGGCTCATGTTGACGTGGTCGTTCGGGTGCACCGGGCTCTTGGAGCCCATGACGCCGCCCAGCATCTCGATGGCCCGGTTCGAGATCACCTCGTTGGCGTTCATGTTCGATTGGGTGCCCGAGCCGGTCTGCCAGACCACCAGCGGGAAGTGGTCGTCCAGCTTGCCGTCGATGACCTCCTGGGCGGCGGCCACGATGGCCTCGCCGATCTTCGGGTCGAGCTTGCCCAGCGCCATGTTGGCCTCGGCCGCGGCGCGCTTCACGACGCCCAGCGCCTTGATCACCGGCTTGGGCTGCTTCTCCCAGCCGATCTTGAAGTTCTGCAGGCTCCGCTGGGTCTGGGCGCCCCAATAGCGGTCGGCCGGGACCTCGATCGGGCCGAAGGTGTCGGTTTCGGTGCGGGTGGCGGTCATCGTGGGCGTCCCATCTGCAGATGCGGCGGGTCTAGCTCCCCGCGCCCAAAGCGGCAACGGTTGGCGAGCCCCTCCTGGCGACGTCGAGGCGCCAACGGTATAGGTGGCGGCTCAACCGGGAGCCGAACGCATGCTCGTGTCCACCACCAACGAGATCGCTGGATACAAGGTCCTCAGCCACATCGGCATGGTTCGAGGCGTCACCGTCCGCTCGCGCAGCGTGCTCGGCAATTTCGCCGGCGGCATCCAGTCGATCTTCGGCGGCAATCTGACCATCTATACCGACCTGGCCGACCATGCCCGCCAGGAAGCCTACGACCTGATGGTGCAGCACGCGCAGCGGGCCGGGGCCGATGCGATCATCGGCATGCGCTATGACGCCAACGAGATCATGGAAGGCATCACCGAGGTCCTGGCCTATGGCACGGCGGTGAAGGTCGAGCGGGTCTGACGCTGACTGTGGAGACCGCCTGGACCCAGCACGGCAAAGTCCGCGCGCGCGAAGCCGGCGGCGTGCTGGAGATCGAAGTCGACGGCCTGACCACTCAGGCCCGGTATTACAAGCCCCTGATCTATGAGTTCTTCCGCAAGGTCTGGCGAGGATCGCGGCCGGCCTGGGGTGAATTCTCGGTCGAGATCCGCATGGACTATGTCGGCGATCCGCCTTGGCTCGATCTCGACAACCTGGCCAAGGCGATCCTCGACGCCATCAAGGGCTACGCCTTCCACGACGACGCCCAGGTGGCGCGGCTGCTGGTGGAGCGGGTGGCGGGCGAGCGCGAGCGGATCGCGGTCACGGTGCGGAAACTGGAAGGCGAGGGGCGTGTGGCGCCGTCCTTCCGCGCGAGCGAGGTGCGATGATCGAGCTTCTGAAGACCAACGACCCGATGAAGCTTCATGTGCTCAAGAGCCTGTTGCAGGACGCGGGTCTCAATCCCTTGCTGGTGGAGGCTTCGGCCTATCCGGGCGTGATCAACGCGAGCCTGCAGGTCCCCGACGACGAGGCGGCGCAGGCGCGGCGGCTCATCGCGGATGTCGAACGCGATCTGGGATAGGGCGCAAACGAAACGACCGCGCCCCTGTGGCGGGGGCGCGGTCGCGACGGGCTGTAACCTCCCGGGGGAAGGAGAGGTTCAGCGGTACTGCTGAAGACGCGTGGTCCGCAGACCCGCAAGGCCGTGACGGTCGATCGACCGTTGCCAGGCCAGGAACTCTTCCGAAGTCAGCCGATAGCGCTCCAGGGCGTCCTCGAGCGTCAGCAGGCCGCCGCGGACGGCCGCGACGACTTCGGCCTTGCGGCGGATCACCCACCGGCCGGTGTCAGCCGGCGGCAGATCCCTCAGCGTCAACGGCGCGCCCGTGGGCCCGATGACATAGGCCTCCCCACGGCTGTTCGTGCGCGTCTGCTGTTGCTGCAACATGGCTTTACGCCTTTCCCACCATCACTGTTGATGAGAGTAATACGACACGGCTACTAACAGCCGCTGAATCGTATTAGTGAATGAAGGCATAACCATTCAGAGCTCCATGTATTAATTCGGCACAGTGTGGATTTCAGACTTAGTTAATCTGAATTAATTCTGCTGTTACCGAATGATATTGATCAGTTCGTCCAACATGGTGTCGGCGGTGGTGATGATCTTCGAGGAGGCTGAGTAGGCCTTCTGCGTGGTGATCAGGCCGGTGAATTCCGTCGACAGGTCGACGGTCGAAGCTTCCAGGCTGGAGGACTGGATCTTGCCCGCGCCGCCAGTGCTGGCGGCCTTCAGGGTCATGCTGCCGGCCGGCAGGGTCGCGCCGTAGGCGTTGCCGCTCAGCGGCTGCAGGCCATCCGGGTTGGGGAAGGTGGCGATGGCCACCTGGGCGATCTTGCGCACCTGGCTGTTGTCGAACAGCGCCGAGACGACGCCGTCGGAGCCCACCTGGACACCCACGATGTTGCCGGGGCTGGCGCCGTCGGAGCTGACCTGGTTCACCGTCGAGGGCGAGGCGAGCTGGCTGAGCTTGGACAGGTCGATGCTCACCGACGAGGCGCCGATGCCGAGGTTGGTGGCCCAGGCCGTGCCGCCGGCGCCGGAGGCGGCCAGAGCGAGCGTGGTCGGCAGGGTCGTGGATGCGGTGTTGATCGAGCCGTCGGTGTTGAACACGATCTTGCCGGACAGGGTCGGCGTGCCCGCCGCGGTGGTCACGTCGCTGGCCGGGACCGCGTAGACTTCCGCGTTCCAGGTGTTGGGCGTGCTGGTCTTTTCCAGCGCTAGGGCGAACTTGTGCACCCCGCCAACCGAGTCGATGACGCTGAACTCCACCGGCGGCGCGTCAGGCGCGGTGCCGGAGGCGCCGTTGCTGTTGGCGTAGGCGGCCATGGAGTTCGCCGCGGTGTTGTAGGTCGCCGCCCCGGATCCGAGCACGGTCGTCTGGTCAACATTGGCGGTGATGGCGACGTTGCCGGTCTGCTGGACGGCGGCGCCCAGGTTCTTGACGTTGATCGGCTGCAGCTTGCTGAGGTCCGACGGGTCGGTGTCGAAGGTGCCGTTGGCCTGTACCGGCCAGCCCATCAGATAGAGGCCGGCGTCGTTGACCAGGTAGCCGCTGGCGTCGGGCTCGAAGGCGCCGGCGCGGGTGAACTCCGAGGCCTGGGCGGTGGCCGAGGTCGAGGTGACGAAGAAGCCGTTGCCGCTGATCGCCAGGTCCGTGGACGAGGTGGCGCCCTGGATCAGGCCCTGGGTCGACACGAACTGCTGGATCTTGCCCTGCACGCCGCCGGCGGAATAGTCGCCGGTCACCGCCTGGGAGGTCACCATGGTCGAGAAGTCCACGCCATTGCGCTTGTAGGCGGTGGTGTTGACGTTGGCGATGTTGTCGGAGATCGCGGCGAGCGCCGAGGAGTTGGCCGTCAGGCCCGAGACGCCGGCGAGCAGGGCGGAATTGATGCTCATGGTTCTTTCCGTTCTTTCCTAGATGGCCGCGTGCTGCGGGGAGGTGCGGGCCATCAGGCCGTTGCGGGGACAGGCTTTTGCCGTCCGGGTTGATGGGGTTTGCGGGCGACCGGTCATTGGGTGGTCGTCCCGGTAGAGGGCGTGGTCGACGACGACGAGGCGGCGGCGACCTGGTTGATGCTGACGATGTTGGCCCAGGGCACCTGGGAGCCGTTGATGGTCAGGAACGTCGAGCCATTGCTCTGGGTGACGCCGGTCACCGTGCCGATCTGGTAGTTGGTGGTTCCGAGCGTGTTGCCGGCGGAGTCGGTGGCCGTCACCTTCAGGGTGTAGGTCCCGCCATCGGGCAGCTGGTTTCCCGACAAGTCCTTGCCGTTCCAGCTGAAGCTCTTGTCGCCGGCGCTCATGTCGGTGGGCGCCACCGAATTGACGATCGTGCCGTTGGCGTCGACCACCTGGACCTTCAGGTCGGCCACGCCGGACGGCAGGGTGTAGGTCCACGAGGCCTTGCCGCCGGTCAGGTTGGCCGTGTCGCTGGCCGCCTTGACGTTCTTGCCGATCAGGCTGACCGCGGTCGAGACGCCGCTCGAGGTGTTGTCCACCAGCTGCTGCAGCAGCTTGTTGCTGTTCAGCTGCTGTTCGACGCCGGTCATCTGCACCAGTTGCTGGGTGAACTGGTTGGAATCGAGCGGCGCGGTCGGGTCCTGGTTCTTTAGCTGGGTGGTGAGCAGCGTCAGGAAGGTGTTGAAGTTGCTCGTCAGGCTGTCGAGGCCGGTCTGCGTCGCGCTCGAGGTCGTCGTCGGCGTCGTCGGCGTGGAGGTGGTGGGAGCGGTGGTCGTCATGCGAGCCTCAGATCCGGATGTCGACGCCGGAGCGCGTTGAGCGTTGCGGGATCAGCTGCGGCGCGACCGCGGCGTCGGAGTTGTCGAGCGCGGCCTGGAAGGCGCGGCCGCGGAACACCGCGCCCGAGCCGGTGTCCTGCTGCTGGGCCTGCGCGTTCTGGCCGCCTTGGTCGGCTACGTCGAAGGACATGCCGCCCGCCAGGTCGAAGCCCTGCTGTTCCAGCTGCTGCTGCAGTTCAGCGGCGCGGGCCTTCAGCTCGGCGGCGGCCTGCGGCGTGTCGAAGGACATCGAGGCGCTCATCTTGCCGTCGGCGCCGATGGTCATCTTCACGTCGACCTTGCCCAGGCCGGCGGGCATCAGCTGCACGTTGAACTGGGTCGAACGGGCGTTGAGGTTCTTGACGATCTGGGCCGAGAGGCTGGCCACCGTCTCCGGTGAGCCGCGCACCGCCTCGGCGGTCGCCTGGGCTATGGCGTTCGAGCTCGCGGCGTTCTGAGGCGCGGCGTTCGGGTCGGTGATCCCGGGTGTCGGCGCCTGCGGGTCGGTGGTCGTGTCGGCGGCGATCGCGGTGGCGTCGGCCCCCTGGCCCGTGGCTGCGGCGGCGGCGCCCTTGGACGCGCCGGCCTGGGCGGCGAGCACGTCCTTGTCGGCGGCGTTCAGCTGGGCGGCGGTGTCGGCCAGGTTCTGGACGGCGCTCGCCGCGTTCGCCGCAGCGCCGGGTGTGGCCGCGCCGGCGCCGGCGGCCGGATTTGCGGGCGAGCCGCTCGCGGCGTCGGCGGTCTTGGTCAGGTCGACGCGCGCCCCGCGCGGCGCGGGCGTCTTCGGCGCCGTGTCGGCCGGTTGCGCCTGAGCCTGCTGGACCTGGGCCTGGACCGCGGCGGGCGGCGGCGCCTGGACCTGGGGTTGCGGCGGCGTCGGGGTCTGCGCCTGGGCTTGGGTCCCGGCCTGGACAGGAGCCTGGGGCTGCGCCGGAGCCTGAGCCGCAGTGGGCGCGGCCGGCAGGTCGGGCTTCGCCGTGGCCGGCGCGGCGCCGGTGGGCAGGTTGCCGGTGGCGGTCTTTGCGGTCGCGTCGACGACGGTGGCGTTGGCGTCCTCCGCCTCGTCGGCCGCGGCGCTGGCTGCCTGCAGGCCGCCGGCGGCGACCTTGGCCTGACCCGCGGTGGCGTCCGCCGCCGCGCCGGCTTGGGCCGCGACGGCAGCCGCCTGGCCTGCGGTCGCGTCGGTTCCGCCGGTGGACGGCGCGGTCGTCGGTGTCGCCGTCGCCGGCGCGGGGACCTGGACGCTGGTCGCGGCGAGGGCGGTGACGCCGGATGCGGCGGCGTTCGGATCGGTCGCGTCGGCCTTGCCGTCCGTCGCCTGATCCTTGGTCTTGTCGTCGCCGCTCGCCGCGGTCTTGGTCTGACCGGCAAGCGTCTTCGCGCTGGGGCCGGCGGCCGCGGAAGCGCCGTCCGTCGCCTGGGCTTCGGCAGCCTGCAGGCTCGCGAGCATCGCCTCAAAGACCGCGGGCAGGCCGCTCACCTGCGCGTGCGGCTTGCCGCCCGTCGACGCGCCGGACGCACCATTGGCCTGGCCCGCGCCGGCGGGGCCGGAGGCTGGAGTCGGTGCGGGGTTCATCGCGACAGCGGACATACGCGGGCTTCGCCTGGCTTTGAGGGGATGGTCTGGCGCCTGCTGCGCCGGGATCATTCGAACCCCCTCGAGCAACCTTCGCGCCAACTCGGCATGAAATTGATTTCACAAAGGAAAGGGACGGTTGGGTCCAGGTCTGCCTACCCCCTCGGGAGCGGATTTTGCCGAGCCGATCCGGTCCCTGGGGGCGTTTCCTGCCGCGTTGGCGACTAGGCCTGCCGGGCGGCGCGGGATCGCCCCATACGCGCGCGGGGGCGTGCTTTTCCGCAAGCATCCAAACTGGCGCCGGTCTTGCGCCTCATTTCCCGAACTCACCGGCCCTCGGAGGGGGTCTTGTTGAAAACAAAGATGATTTCCCGGCCCGTCGCGCGGGCGTTAGCCTTCCTCCCGGCAGAATCCGCCGGGTCGCGCGTCATCCTTTGCCGGGCGGAGGCGTAAGACCGCCATGACTTTGAGCACCGCGCTCCAGATCTCGTCGTCCGGCTTGCAGGCCGCCCAGGCCGCGCTGACCGCGATCTCGGACAACATCTCCAACGTCAACACGCCCGGCTATGTGCGCAAGACGGTGGTCCAGCAGCAGCAGGTCGTCGACGGCGCCGGCGCGGGCGTCCAGATCGCCGGGGTCAAACGCGTCACCGACCAGTACCTGCAGACCGCCAGCCTGTCGGCCGGCTCGGACGCCGCCAGCGCAAATATCTATTCGCAGTTCCTGGACAACGCCCAGACCCTGTTCGGCGACCCGACGACCGACAGCTACTTCTTCAATCTGCCCGACCAGATTTCGGCGGCCTTCGCCGCCGCCGCCAACGATCCGTCGTCGGCCCTGCTGCGCAGCCAGGCGGTCACCCAGGTCCAGAATTTCCTGAGCGACGCCAGCCAGATCAACACCCAGATCAACCAGCTGGGCGCCAGCGTCGACGGCAAGATCAATGACGACGTGAAGCAGGTGAACAGCCTGCTGGCGCAGATCGATTCCCTGAACACCGACATCGGGCGCGCCCAGGTCAGCGGCGCCGACGCCACCGGCTCCCAGAACATCCAGAGCCAATTGCTGAACCAGCTCTCCGCCCTGATGAACATCAAGGTGGCCGACCAGCCGAACGGCGGAGTGACGGTGCGCACGGCCGACGGCGTGCTGCTGGCCGGCGGCGGCACCGGCCCATCGACGCTGACCTACAACAACAATGGGACCACGCCGGGCTATCTGAGCGTCACCACCGGCGGCGCCAACACCGGGCCCCAGGCGATCAGCCCGGCCAGCGGCGAACTCGGCGGCCTCCTGTCGCTGCGCAATCAGAAGCTGCCGGGCATCTCTGACCAACTCGGCGAATTCGTCTCGCGCACGGCCCAGGCCTTGAACGCCGCCAGCAACGCCTCGACGGCCTCGCCGCCGCCCAACAGCCTGACCGGACGCAACACCGGCCTGGACCTGCCGACGGCGATCAACGGCTTCAGCGGTACGTCGACCGTGGCGATCACCAATTCCTCCGGCGTGGTGCAGACCCAGGTGGCGATCGACTTCACCGCCGGGACCATGAGCGTGAACGGAGGCGCGGGCGTCCCCTTCACCTCGGCCAACTTCCTGGCGAACCTCAACGCGGCGCTGGGCGCCTCGGGCTCGGCGACCTTCTCCAACGGCCAGCTGTCGATCTCCGCCGCCAACCCCGCCAACGGCGTGGCGATCAACGAGGGCACGTCGCAGAAGGCCGGCCAGGGCTTCTCCCAGTTCTTCGGCCTGAACGACGTGGTCACCTCGACAGGCTTCTCGACCTACGACACCGGCCTGTCGTCGACCGATCCCAACGGCTTCACGCCGGGCCAGACCATCAAGCTGCAAATCTCGACCGGCGACGGCAAGCCGCTGCAGCAGGTGACGGTGGCGGTGCCGCCGGCCGGAACCCCGACCATGGGCGACCTGGTCAACGCCCTGAACAGCAGCTCCACCGGGGTCGGCATCTATGGGTCCTTCACCCTGGACGCCCAGGGTGGGCTGAGCTTCAGCGGCAACGCGCCGCAGAACGCCGTGGTGACGGTGGTGTCGGACAACACCCAGCGCGGGGCGGGCGGACCGTCGCTGAGCCAGCTGTTCGGCCTGGGCACGGTCACGCGCTCGGCGCGGGCCGGCACCTACCAGGTCAACCCGACCGTGGCCGCCAACCCGACCGCCCTGCCGCTCGGGACCCTGAACCTCGGCGTCGCGGCCGGGCAGTCGGCGATCACGCCCGGCGACGGCACCGGCGCGCTCGCCCTGTCGCAGGCGGCGCAGAACACCATCCTGTTCAAGGCGGCCGGCGGCCTGGGCAACGTCTCCATGACGCTCAGCAATTACGCCGCCCAGTTCGGCGGCTCGATCGGCCGCGACGCCGCGACCGCCGCCAGCAACGCCTCCAGCGCCACCGCGGTCCAGACCGAGGCCAACGCCAAGCGCTCGTCGGTCGAGGGCGTGAACCTCGATGAAGAGCTGGTGGCCCTGACCACCTACCAACAGGCCTATTCGGCCAACGCCCGCATGATCCAGGCGACGAAGGACCTCTTCGACGTCCTCAACAGCCTGATCAACTGACTGAAAGCCCAGGGACCTAGCCATGGTCGATCGCGTTTCCACCGCCGGCGCCTATTCCGCCATCCTGCAGAACCTGATGCTGGCCGAGAACCAGCAGCTGAACGCCGAAAACCGCGTCTCCTCGACCAAGAACGGCAACGACCTGAAGGCGTTCGCCACCCAGGCGGAGACCCTGACGGCGATGAAGTCGGTGAACACCCGTATCGTCGGCTACCAGGCGCAGAACACCCAGATCGCGGCCAAGCTGCAGACCCAGGACACCGCGCTCACCGACCTGTCGAACACCGCCACCAGCGTGCGCACCTCGATCGCCAATGCGCTGGCCAGCGGCAGCGCCGAAACCCTGATGCAGGAGATGCAGGACGCCTTCGCGACCGCGAGCGGCGACCTCAACACCCAGTACGACGGCAAGTACCTGTTCTCCGGCGGCCAGGTGACCACCAAGGCCTTCAACGCCACCCAGATGACCGACCTGACCTCTGGGCCGGCGCTGTCGACCTTCTTCGGCAACGACAACTTCCAGACCCAGGCCAAGCTGGACGACAACACCACCGTCACCACCGGCCAGCTGGCCAGCAACATCGCGACGCCGCTGATGCAGGTCTTCCAGGCGATCCAGGCCTACAACGACAACCCGGCCACCGGCCCGCTGAGCGGCCAGCTCACCGCGGCCCAACAGGCCTTCCTCACCACCACCATGCAGCAGGTCACGGGCGTCGCCACGGGCCTGACCACCGTCGCCGCCCAGAACGGCCTGGTGCAGTCGCGCCTCGACGACGTGCAGAAGAACCTGACGACCCAGCAGAACTCGCTGACCTCGATGATCGGCAACATCACAGACGCCGACATGGCCAAGGCGGCCACCGACCTCTCCAACGCCCAGCTTTCGGTGCAGGCCTCGGCGAAGGTGCTGCAGGCGCTGCAGGGCGACAGCCTGTTGAACCTGCTCAAGTAGGCCGCCTCTCCCCAAGGCGGGAGCTGGGGACTATATGCGCCCCATGAACGCGCCCGTTCTCACCGCCAACTCCCTCAGCGACGGCCTCGTCGAGGCTGCGCGCGAGGCTGTGGGCCTGCCCGCCGGGACACGGATCGTGGCGGCCATGTCCGGCGGCGTGGACTCCACCGTCACCGCGGCCCTGATGGCGCGCGCCGGCTACGACGTGGTGGGCGTCACCCTGCAGCTCTACGACCATGGCGCGGCGATCCAGAAGAAGGGCGCCTGCTGCGCCGGCCAGGACATCCACGACGCGCGCACGGCGGCGGAAAGCCTGGGAATCCCGCACTATGTCCTCGACTACGAGAGCCGCTTCCGCGACCAGGTGATGGAGGATTTCGCCGACGCCTACCTGCGCGGCGAGACGCCGATCCCCTGCGTGCGCTGCAACCAGACGGTCAAGTTCCGTGACCTGCTGGACGTGGCCCGCGACCTCGGCGCCGAGGCCATGGCTACCGGGCACTACGTCCGCCGCGCGTCGGGCTCAGGCGTTGCGGAACTGCATCGCGCGGCCGATCCGGCCCGCGACCAGTCCTATTTCCTGTTTGCCACCACCGCCGAGCAGCTGGCCTATCTGCGTTTCCCGCTGGGCGGCCTGCCGAAGCCCGCGGTGCGCGCCGCCGCCGCCGAGCTGGGCCTGGGCGTCGCCGACAAGCCGGACAGCCAGGACATCTGCTTCGTGCCGGAGGGCCGCTACACCACCGTCATCGACCGCCTGCGCCCGCAGGGCGCGGAGCCGGGCGAGATCGTGCACATGGACGGCCGCGTGCTCGGCCGCCACGAGGGCGTCACCCGCTACACCATCGGCCAGCGCCGCGGCCTGAACGTCGCGGTGGGTGACCCCCTGTTCGTGACCCGCATCGACGCCGAGAGGCGCCAGGTGATCGTGGGCCCGCGCGAGGCCCTGCTGACCCGGGCGCTGACGCTGAAGGAAACCAACTGGCTGGGCGACGGAGCCTCGATCGAGGCCGCCTGCGAAACGGGCCGCCCGGTGCTGGCCCGCGTGCGCTCCACCCGCGAGCCGGTCGCCGGGCGCCTCGCGCTGGTCGATGGCCAGCCGGGCGTGATCTTCGACACCCACGAGGAAGGCGTCGCGCCCGGCCAGGCCTGCGCCCTCTACGCCCCGGAGGCGCCGAGCCGCGTCCTCGGCGGCGGCTTCATCGCTTCCGCCATCCGAGCCCAATGAGAGTGACATGAGCCAAGCTTCCGACCCGGTCGTCATCGCCAGCTATGCGCGCACGCCCATGGGCGGCTTCCAGGGGGTGTTCGCACCCGTGAAGGCCACCGAGCTCGGGGCGGCCGCTGTGCGCGCCGCCGTAGAGCGGTCCAAGGCCGATCTAGCCGCCGTCGAGCAGATCGTCATGGGCTGCGTGCTGCCGGCCGGCCTCGGCCAGGCGCCGGCGCGCCAGGCGGCGCTGGGCGCGGGTCTGCCGAAGTCGGTGGAGGCCACCACCGTCAACAAGATGTGCGGCTCGGGCATGCAGGCGGCGATCATGGCGCACGACGCGCTGGCCGCAGGGACCGCCGACATCATCGTGGCCGGCGGCATGGAGAGCATGACCGGCGCGCCCTACCTGTCCAAGGCCCACCGCGGCGGCGCCCGCATCGGCCACGACACCTTCTACGACCACATGTACCTGGACGGCCTCGAGGACGCCTATGAGCCGGGCCGGCTGATGGGCTCCTTCGCCGAGGAGACCGCGAAGCAGTATCAGTTCACCCGCGAGGCGATGGACGAGTTCGCCATCTCGTCCCTGACCCGGGCCAAGGCGGCGACCACGAGCGGCGCCTTCAAGAAGGAGATCGTTCCCTTCGAGGTGGTGACCCGCAAGGGCGCGGTGCTGATCGAGGACGACGAGCAGCCGATGAAGGCCGACCCGGCCAAGATCCCGACGCTGAAGCCGGCCTTCGCCAAGGATGGCGGCATCACCGCGGCCAACGCTTCGTCGATCAGCGACGGCGCCGCGGCCCTGGTGCTGACCCGCGAGAGCGTGGCCCGCAAGCTGGGGATGAACATCGTGGCCCGCGTCGTGGCCCATGCCGCCCATGCCCATGAGCCTGGCCTCTTCACCACCGCGCCTGTGCCCGCGATCCAGAAGTGCCTGAAGCGTGCCGGCTGGAGCGTGGCCGACGTCGACCTGTTCGAGGTCAACGAAGCCTTTGCGGTGGTGGCCATGATCGCCGAGCGCGACCTCGGCCTCGACCGCGCCAAGCTGAACGTCAATGGCGGCGCCTGCGCCCTGGGCCATCCGATCGGGGCCAGCGGCGCCCGCATCCTCGCCACCCTGCTCGCCGCCCTGGAAGCCCGCGGCGGCAAGAAGGGCGTCGCCAGCCTGTGCATCGGCGGCGGCGAGGCCACCGCCATGGCGGTGGAGCTGGCCTAACTCCGAGTGTCATCCCGTCCGGGATGACACCCAGGTTACTGCTTCTGGTCGGCCTTCATCTGCTTGGCCATTTCCAGGGCCTGTTTGCGCATGGCCTCCATCTGGGCGCGGTCCATGTGGCCGTTCGCGCCAGGGAAGGCGGGCTTGCCGTCGGCGGCGTCGACGACGTTGAACTTCATGCCGCCGGGCAGCTCCATGTCGCCGCCCTTCATGTCGGCCGGGCAGGGGCCTTTCCAGGTCGCCTCCATCTTCATCTTGTGGACCCCGTTGGCCTGGGCCATCGGCGAACCCGAGGTGGTGGAGGTGACGTCGACCACATAGTGCGAGTTGAAGTCGCCGGTCGCCTGGCCGTCGGAGGTGATGGTCCCGCTCTCGCCCATGTTGCAGACGGCGTGGAAGTCATAGCCGCCGCCCAGGTGCTGGGTGATCTTCTGCTCGGCGCAGTCGGACTTGCCGCGGCGCATCTCGCTGCCCCAGACCTTCATCTTGGCGTCGGTGGCTTCGTCCAGGCACATCCGCATGGTCTGGTGCATGCGGTCGGAGGAGATGGTCTGCTCCCACAGCCCGGCCTTGCGGTTGGGGAAGTTCACCGGCCCGGACGGTGCGGCTGTCGCGGCCTGCGCCGTGGCCGTGGCGTTCGCCGCCGTCCCCGTCGAGGCGGTCTCGGTCTTCTTCGCGCAGGCGGAAAGCGTCGCCACGGCGGCGACGGCGCCCAACAGGATCATTGCACGCTGCATCTTGAACCCTCCCATACGAACGCCAGTTAGATGATTGAAACTACGGATCAGCGGCGAAGCTAGACGCGAACCGTGGTTAGGAGAACCTGCTATGTCCGAGTTGCGTGACACCGGCGCCCGCTACGAGATGGAGGAAGCCGGCCTGACCTCCTACGCCGACTATCGCCGCCAGGACGGGACGCTCTACATCGACTACGTCTATGCGCCGCCGGCGCTGCGCGGCTCTGGGGCCAGCGGCCGGTTGATGACCGCCGTCGCCACCGAGGCGCGGCAGAAGGGTCTCTCGATCGTGCCGATCTGCGGCTTCGCGGCCGTCTGGCTCCAGCGCAACCGCGAGTTCGCCGACCTCGTCCGCTAAGGTGTTTGGCGAGAGCTTGATCGGCCGGGCCGCGCCCCTTAGGCAGCGTGGGCATGGCGAACGAACCCTTTTTCATTCTTGAGGGGACGCATTACGTCCCGACCCAGGCGGCCCGTGGGCCGTGGAATCCCAACTCCCTGCACGGCCGCGTCATCGCCGGCCTGCTGGGCGCCGAGATCGAGCGGCTGCACGGCGATCCGGAGTTCATCCCGGCGCGGCTGACCGTCGACATGTACAAGCTGCCTGACCTGTCGCCGGTGGAGGTGGTCACCAAGGTGGTCCGCCAGGGCAACCGCATCCGGGTGATCGACGCGGAGTTCATCTCCGGCGGGGTCAGCGCCGGCCGCGCCACCTGCCAGCTCTTGCGGCGGACCGAGAACCCCGAGGGCGCCGTCTGGCGGCCGGCGTCCTGGGACGTGCCGAAGCCGGCCGATATTCCGCCGCCGGAGCCGCGGAGCGGCATGTGGGGCATGTGGGCGACGCGGCGCATCCAGGGCGACTTCGGTCAGGCGGTGCAGAAACGCGCCTGGGTCAGCGAGGTGCGCGAACTGGTCGGCGGCCGCGCGCTCACGCCGTTCGCCCGCGTGGCGGTCTCCTGCGACTTCGCGAGCCCGATGGCCAACGCCGGCGACAAGGGCCTGGAGTTCATCAACTCCGACGTCACCCTCTACCTGCACCGCGAGCCGGCTGGCGAGTGGATCGGCTATGAGGTGATCAACCAGGGCGCCACGGACGGCGTCTCGGTGGGTGAATGCCTGCTCTACGACGAGCAAGGCCCGATCGGTTCGGCGTCGTGCTGTGCGCTGGCGCAGCGGCGCGCGCCGCGGCCCTGATTCGAGCCGACGTAAGTCGGGCCGTTTCGGGAGAGGAAGACGTCTCGAAACGGCCCGGCCCATGCCCCGCGTGTGGTTGCCGGAGCCGCGAGGCAACCGAAGATTGCAGCCGAGACGCCCGAGTCGTTAACGTGGCAGGGCGTCACATCGTAAATATACGGAGGCCGGCGCCGCGCGGACGCGGGCCGTTGTGACTCGGCAAATCCCCATGCCATGCTGCGCGCCAAGGACCGCCAAG
>JAFEDM010000222.1 GCA_018241625.1 Pseudomonadota bacterium
ACCACACGGTCGGCGACGACCACACCCTCTACTTCGACTACAATGGCAAGGCCGTCTATCGCGTGACCAGCAGCAGCAATTGCGCCGCGGCGGCGACCAGCTCCGACCCGATCGTGCTCAAGGACCGCCAGGGCATGCTCTGCGCGCCCATCGACTGGGACATCTCCATCCGCGGCGCGAAGTGCATCGTCACCGGCGTCACCAAGCTCTCGCCGGCGGAAGTGGCCGCCCTGCCGAAGGGCAAGCGGCCCTAGAGCCCTCGGGCGTTTTCTGACGCCGTAAACGACCTCGAAACGGGTGGAATCGACCGCCGGAGGGCTATCCGGCGGTTGAGCTTCGATGTAGGCGAGGCGCCATGCATCTCTCGCGCTTCAACCCCGTCCGTTTCGCCCACCTGCCCACGCCGCTGGAGCCGCTGCCGCGGCTGACCCAGGCCCTCGCCACCTCGCCGGGCGGCGGGCCGGAGCTGTGGATCAAGCGCGACGACTGCACGGGCCTGGCCGGCGGCGGCAACAAGACCCGCAAGCTCGAGTACCTGCTGGGCGACGCGCTGGCCAACGACGCCACGACCCTGGTCACCCAGGGCGCGGTGCAGTCGAACCACGTGCGCCAGACCGCGGCGGCGGCCTGCCGCTTCGGCATGGACTGCGAGATCATCCTGGAGGAGCGGACCGGCTCCAACGCCATCGACTACACCCAGTCCGGCAACGTCCTCCTGGACGAGCTGATGGGCGCCAAGATCCGCCGCGTGCCCGGCGGCACGGACATGAACGCCGAGCTGGCCAAGACCGCCGCCGAGATCGCCGAGCGCGGCGGGCGGCCCTATGTGATCCCGGGCGGCGGCTCGAACGTGATCGGCGCGCTCGGCTACGTCGAATGCGCCCTGGAGATGGTGGCCCAGGCCAACGAGATGGGCCTGGAGATCGACCGCATCGTCACCGCCACCGGCAGCGCCGGCACCCACGCGGGCCTGGTGGCCGGCATCGCGGTGATGGGCGCCGACATCCCGATCCTGGGCATCGGCGTGCGCGCGCCGAAGGAGGCCCAGGAAGCCAACGTCTTCAAGCTGGCGGTCGAGACCGCCGACTTGCTGGGCCACAAGGAGCGGGTGACCCGCGACATGGTGGTGGCCGATTGCGACTACGTCGGCGCCGGCTACGGCCTGGTCGACCAGGAGGTCATCGAGGCGCTGAAGCTGGCGGCCCGCACCGACGCCATCCTGCTGGACCCGGTCTACACCGGCAAGGCGATGAAGGGGCTGATCGCGCTCTCGCGCAAGGGCGCCTTCGACGGCGAGACGGTGGTCTTCCTGCACACCGGCGGCTCGCCCGGCCTGTTCGGCTACCAGTCGGTGATGGACGGCCACCTGGAATGAGTGACTCGCTCGTCCTGGGCGTGCTGGGCGGCATGGGCCCGGCCGCGACCGTGGACTTCCTGGCCAAGCTGCAGGCCTTCACGCCCGCCAAGTCCGACCAGGACCACATCCGGGTGATCGTCGACCTGAACCCCAAGGTGCCGGACCGCAACGCCCCGGGCTCGCTGGCCGGCCCGGTGCTGGCCGAGATGGCGGGCGCGCTGCAGGGCGCCGGCGCCCAGGTGCTGGCCATCCCCTGCAACACCGCCCACACCTATGCCGACCTGGTGCAGCGGGCGAGCGGCCTGCCGCTGATCGACCTGATCGAGACCGGCGCCTCGGCCGCCCGCGACCTGGGCGCGCGCCGCGTCGGCGTGCTGGGCACCAAGGGGGCGTTGCGGCTCTATCGCGAATACCTGGCCGCCCAGGCCATGGGCCTCGTCCAGCTGCCGCCGGACCGGCAGGAGGCCTTCATGGCCACCATCTACAAGATCAAGGCCGGCGACCTCAGCTCGACCAAGGCCGAGATGGCCGCCTATGCCGCCGAGCTGATCGCGCTGGGGGCCGAGGTGGTGGTGGCCGGCTGCACCGAGGCGCCGCTGGTGCTTTCGGCGGCCGAGGTGCGCGCGCCCTTCGTCGACCCGACGGAGCTGCTGGCCAAGCGTTGCGTGGCGGTCTGCCTGGGCCATGAGCCGCTGCCGGCCCTGGCCGGGGCCTGAGGCCCTTCTGAAACACAGCCATGACGCCTTGTCGCGCCTGCAACAGGACGGGCGCCCTTGCGCCGGCTTTCGGTCTTAGGTTTGTGGGCGGATAGAGTTGGGTCGTTGGAGTTTCGGGGGAATCCCATGCGCAAAGCCCTGATCGTCGCCCTGACGGCGACCGCCCTGTTCGCCGGCGCCGCCGTCGACCGCACCCTGGCCCAGCCGCGCAAGGGCACGCCGGAGGCCGCGGGTTTCACCCAGCTGTTCATCAGCCCAGCCGGCGAGCCCTATCGCGCCCGCCCCGGCGAGCCCTATCCGGTGGCGCTGTGGTTCAAGCAGGCCGACGCCAACCATGACGGGGTGATCACCCTGGAGGAGTTCCGCGCCGACCACGCCGGCTTCTTCCACGCGCTCGACTTCGACGACACCGGGGTCCTCGACGGGACCAAGATCGCCTTCTACGAGCGCAAGCTGCTGGCCGACGTCTATGCGCCGGAAACCCTCGGCCTGAACGCCCCGGCGCATCCCGGCCGACCGGGGATCGAGCGGGCGATGGCCCAACTGGAAGGCGATGGACCGGACCATGGCGGCGCCATGCTGATCCCGGCCCAGGTGGTGCTGAACCCGACCATCGAGGGCAGCCACCCGAACGAGGACCGCTCCTACCAGGGCTTCGGCGCCAAGGGCCCGGCGCCCGAGCTCAACTCCAGCCGGCCGAAGAAGCGCGAGGTGCTGTTCGCCGCCTACTACGGCCTGCTGAACGAGGCCGAGCCGATCCGCGCCGCCGACACCAATGTGGACGGACGGGTGACCAAGGCCGAGTTCCTGGCCGCCGCCGACCGGCGCTTCAAGCTGCTGGACAAGCGCGGCGACGGCAAGCTGACCCTGGACGAGCTGCCGGAGACCCCGGCGCAAATGGCGACGGCCAAGAACGGTCGGCGCTAGGCCCTAGCGCCAGCGCAGCAGGCTGCGGCCGCCCAGCGTCCCCAGGACGGCGACCACGACCATGCCGGCCGTGTACCAGATGGCCAGGAAGGGCGCCGAGGTCTCGTTGCAGGCGAAGCCGTAGACCATCGCGCCCAGGGCCCCGGCGCAGCCGCCGGCCGCCAGGCCCGCCAGCGTCAGGCGGGTGGGCGCGAGCCCCCGCACGGCCCAGACGGCGCCGGCCAGCACCGGCAGACCGATGGCGGCGATCCGGAAGGGGCAGATCATCGAGGAATGGCCCATCAGCATCGCCCGGTGCGCCTCGGGCGGCGCCTGGACGAAGCGCATCACGGCCATGGCCGCGACCACGGCGAAGGGCGCCGCGGCGACCAGGGCCAGCGACCCCACCCGCGCGGCCGGCTTGGAAAGCCGGATCAGGACGGCGGCCAGCAACAGGCCGGTGGCGGCGGCGTAGCCGAACTTCATCCAGAACATCGGCGTCATCACCGCGTCGGCCAGGTCCGGGCGAGGCCCAAGCCAGGCCAACATCAGGACCGCCGAGGCCGCGCCGCCCAGGCCCAGGCCCAGGGCCACGCGCCGCCCGACCGCGCCCGGCGCGACCCGGGGCGCATCGGCGGACAGGCTTTCGATCAGCTCGTCAGTCGTCTTCGACATCGGAGCCTCCTACCGTCTCGGCGTACTTGCCGCCCAGGCTTTTCAGACCCCGGTGGATCGCCACCTTGACCGCGGTCTCGGTCATGCCGTGCCGTTGCGCCGCCTCGCGGGTGGACAGCCCCTGGATCTTGGTCTCGCGGATCAGGGCGCGGGTGCGTTCCGGCAGCTCGCCCAGCACGCGTTCGAGGTCGCGCGCCGCCATGGCGGCGTCGGCGCCGGCGGGAACGAACAGGGCGTCGGCCTCCTCGGCCGGCGCGCGCAGGTGGAACCGGCCGCGACGCAGGGCGTCGATCAGCTTGTAGCGCGCGATGGCATAGGCCCAGGCGGTGAAGGGCTGCGACGCGTCGTAGGTGGCCCGGCGGGTATGCACCGCGATCAGCGTCTCCTGAACCAGGTCCTCGGCGTCGACGCCCGGCGGGCAGCGGCGGCCGTAGTAGGCGCGCAGCAGCCGGCTGAGCTCGTCCAGCAGCCGTCGATAGGGGACGGCCTCCCCGGCGAGGCCGGCGAGCATCAAGCCACGCAGTCTGGGTTCGATGTCGTCCAACGCCGCCTTTCGAGGAAGTTCGCGAGACTCGATCAAAGGTTACAGCGCTTGCGGCCGAGCTCAAACGAAGACGGGCCGCCCCCGATCGAGCGGCCCGTGGTCGTGGACGGCGGTCGGGGGTTCAGATCGCCGCCGCGCGACGCCGGCGCAGGCTTGCGCCAGCCAGGCCGAAGCCCGCGATCATCAGCGCCCAGGTCGCAGGCTCCGGCACGGCGATGTCGAAGGTCCCCGAACCGCTGGCGTCGCCCAGGGTATAGGTCCCGGTGAAGGCGGTCGGCTGGCCGGCGAAATAGGTCGCCGCGTCGAGCGAGGCCTGCTGCTGGGCCGGGGTCCCCACCGGATCGGCGGGGTTGTTCTCGTAGGAGTTGCCCGAGCCGCGGCCATAGATGGCGTTCACCAGCTGGGTGTTCGGGCCGCTGGTGACGTAGGTGTCGTCGCCGCCGCCCAGCACGCCGTCGGCGCCGAACAGCACGCCGACATAGTTCCCGGCGCTGTAGTCGTATTCCCCGGCCCCGAAGCCGAAGCCCAGGGAATCGGTGGCGTCGTTCGAGACGGCGTTGAACGACATCTGGCTAATCGAGAACAGCTCGCCGTCCGTGCCCACGATCGAAACCGCGAAGGTCATCCGGTTGCCGTACTCATTGGCGAAGGCCGGGCCGACCGTGGTTCCAGGGTCGAGCTGGCCCATCCAGGACGGGAAGTCGGTGACGACGGTCTGGCTGGCCTGCACATTCGGCGAGGCCTGGAAATAGGTGGGCGTGCCCGGCGTCCCGAAGGTGCTGGCGCCGGCCATCATGGCCGAGACCGCGTTGGCCGCCGCGCCCGGGAAGCTGGGCGAGCCGAAGGCGTTCGGCGCCAGCCAGGGCGTGACGGTGATGTCGATGGCGGCCTGGGCGCTCGAGGCGCCGAAGGCCAGGACTCCGGCGAGCGCCAGGGCGCCCGTCGCTAGGATCTGTCGCAAAGCTGCTTCCCCCGATTGGCTTGCGGAACGCGCCGCATAACCTTGCTATAAGGGCGTCCAGCAAGGCCGCAACGACACTCGCCTCAGGCGACAAAAAACCTGCGCGTAACCGATCGGCGAGCGCCGCCGAACCAGGATCGAAAGCTCTGCTGGAGACCCGCATGAAGATCGCCCTCGCCGCCATTTCCCTGGTCCCCGCATCCGTGGCGGCCATCTTCATGGCCTCCGCCGTCCAGGCCCAGCCGGCCGCGCCGGTGCAGGTGGTCGAGCTCTACACCAGCCAGGGCTGCTCCTCCTGCCCGCCGGCCGACCTGGCGGTGGCGGCGATCTCGGCGCGGCCGGACATCCTGGCGCTGAGCTTCGGGGTCACCTACTGGGACAACCTCGGCTGGAAGGACACCTTCGCCCAGCAGGCCTTCACCGACCGCCAGTGGGCCTATGCCAAGGGCCTGCGCCACAACCAGGTCGCCACGCCCCAGGTGGTGGTGAACGGCCGGCTCGACACCGTGGGCCAGAGCGTGGCCCAGATCGACCAGGCGCTGCGCGCCGCGCCCCTGCAGGCCGGCGGTCCCGGGGTGACCCTGACCGCGGCCAAGGTCTCGCTCAGCGGCGGCGCGCCGGCGCGGCCCGCGGCGGTGTGGCTGGTGGTCTATGATCCGAACGTCGAGCAGATCCCGGTGAAGCGCGGCGAGAACACCGGCAAGACCCTGCCGATCAAGAACGCCGTACGGCAGCTCAAGCGGCTCGGCGAATGGTCGGGCGGCGACAAGAGCTTCGCGATCCCGGCGAGCCCGGCCGGGCTGAAGACGGCGGTGCTGGTCCAGGCCGGCGCCGGCGGCCCGATCCTGGCGGCCGCCAAGGGCTAGAGCCCCCTTTCCACCGACGGATTTCCCCAATTCTCCGCGCCTGTGCGCGGAGGAGCCCCTGCCGGCTTGCCCGGTTCCAACCCAAGGAAGACTGCAATGACCTTCAAGACCCCCCTCGCATTCCTGGCCGCCATCGCCCTCGGCGCCTCGGCGGCCGGCGGCGCGCTGGCCCAAGACAAGCCGGCCACCGGCGCGATGAGCACCGGCGCCATGAGCACGGGCGCGATGACCTCGTCGATGAAGACGGACTCCATGAAGAAGACCGACTCCATGGCGTCCGATCACATGAAGAAGCCGATGAAGAAGAAGGCCAAGACCGACGCCATGGCCAAGACGGACGCCATGTCGACCGGCGCCATGTCCACGGGCGCCATGAGCACGGGCGGCATGACGACCAAGAAGTAAGACAGCGACGCAGCCCTCCTCCCCTTGTGGGAGGAGGTGTCAGCCGGACGGCTGACGGAGGTGGGGTCGCGCCCACCTCTCCGCGCGAGATGAAGCTCAGTTCGAAGCTGAGAGTCTCAGAGACCCCACCTCCGACCTGTTTCGCAGGCCACCTCCTCCCACAGAGGGAGGAGGATCGGTCTTAGAGCTGGGCCAGAAGGTAGTCGGCGGCCGAGACCTTGAATTCGCCGGCGGCCTCGACGTTCAGCTCCTTCACCACGCCGTCGTCGACGATCATGGAATAGCGCTGCGAACGCTTGCCCATGCCGAACTTCGAGGCGTCGAACTCCAGCCCCACCGCATCGGTGAAGGCCGAGCCGCCGTCGGCGATCATCACGATGTCGTCGCCCACCGCCTGGTCCTCGGCCCAGGCGCGCATGACGAAGGCGTCGTTGACCGACAGGCAGGCGATCACGTCGACGCCCTTGGCCTTGATGTCGGAGGCGAGCTGCTTGAACCCCGGCAGGTGCTTGGCCGAGCAGGTGGGCGTGAAGGCGCCCGGAAGCGCGAACAGGGCCACCTTCTTGCCCGCGAAGAACTCGTCGGTGGAGACGGGCTTGGGCCCCTCGGCGGTGGCCAGGGTGATGGTGACGCTGGGCAGCTTGTCGCCGACTTTGATGGTCATGGGTCCGTCCTCGTTCAGGGGCCTCGTCGGGTTCAGCGAATAGCGTCATCTCCGCGCGCCGCAAGCCCACAGGTGGGACGCCGTGTCGAATCTGCCGCGCCGCCGCGGGCGCGGCGGCCCTTGAAAGCGTCATGATCGAAGCCGATTGTCCGGCCCATGGACGACGGCTTCTTCTCCGGCCAGTTCCTGATCGCCATGCCGGGCATCTCGGACCCGCGCTTCCAGCGCGCGCTCATCCTGATCTGCGCACACGACGCCGAGCACGCCATGGGCCTGGCGGTGAACCATCCCGTCGAAGGCCTGACCGTGCCGGACCTGCTGGAGCGGCTGGAGGTGACGTCGACCATCGAGCTGCCGCCCGACCTGGTGCTGCTGGGCGGGCCGGTGGAGCGCGACCGCGGCTTCGTCCTGCATTCCACCGACTACGAGGGCGAGCCCACCCTGCCCGTCGCACCAGGCGTGGCGCTGACCGCGACGCGCGAGGTGCTGGAGGCGATGGCCAGCCACAATGGCGCGCCGTCGAAAAGCCTGCTGGCCCTGGGCTACGCCGGCTGGGGCGCCGGCCAGCTGGAGGAGGAGATCAAGGCCAATGTCTGGCTCACCTGCGAGGCCGACGACGAGCTGATCTTCGGCCTGGACCACGAGACCAAGTGGCGGCGCGCGCTGGCCAAGCTGGGCGTCGATCCCGACCGGCTGGGGGCCGCGGCCGGCCGCGCCTAGCCCCGCCGACGACCGGTCCTTGGCGCCAAAGCCGGTTTCAGGCGTTGCGGTTAGGTGCCGCAAAACCCTTCGATACTCGACCCCTTCCTGCGCCGGATCACCCGCTACGGCCCGCCGAGCGAGGAAGAGATCTCGGCGCTGGTCGCCGTCCTGACGCCGCCGGCGGCGGCGCCTGAGGGCCATGAGATGATCCGCCAGTTCACCCATCCCCGGATCAGCACCCTGCTGCTGTCGGGGACGGTCGGGCGGGTGGTGACCCTGAGCCACGGGGCCCAGCAGATCACCGCCTTGCAAGTGCCCGGCGACTTTGTGGACCTGCACGCCTTCCTGCTGGGCGATCTCGACCACAGCATTGTCGCGCTCAGCGACTGCCTGATCTCGACGGCGGACCACGACGACCTGCGGCGGCTGACCGACCGCTATCCCCGGCTGGGCCGAGCGCTGTGGTTCCTGACCCTGGTGGACGGCGCGATCCATCGCCAATGGCTGGCGGTGCTGGGCCGGCGCGACGCCGTGGCGCGCGTCGGCTTCCTGATCTGCGAACTCTACACGCGCATCAAGGACGTGGGCCTGGCGCAGGACAATCGCTTCGAGCTCGGCCTGACCCAGGTGCAGATCGCCGACGTGCTGGGGCTGTCGGCGGTGCACGTAAACCGCGTGGCCCAGGCGCTGCGCCGCCGAGGCCTGGTGTCCTGGGACCGGTACGGCCACGTGGAGATCCGCGACTGGGACGCGCTGGCGGAGCTGGCGGAGTTCGACCCGGCCTATCTGCAGCTCGAAGGCCGCAGGGAGCCTTGAATTGATTTCACAGCGCGATTCAGCGGCCGGGCGTTTCGCCTGACCCCATCGCGCCTTAGCCGCGGCTGCCCTTCGCCTTCACCGGGGCGGCGCCGTCGACATAGCTTTCGTTGAGGTAGACCTCGGCCTCCTGGGCCGACAGGGCCGGCGCGTAGCCGAAGCCCTGGCCGTAGTCGCAGCCCAGCGAAAGCAGCTGGCGGGCCATGCCGGCGTTCTCGACGCCCTCGGCCACCACCTCCAGCGCCAGGTCCTGGCCCAGCTTGACCACCGAGGAGACGATCTTCAGCGATCCCTCGTTGGTGGCCATGGTGCGCACGAAGTAGCGGTCGATCTTCAGGGTGTCGAACGGCAGGCGGGTCAGGTAGCTGAGCGACGAGAAGCCGGTGCCGAAGTCGTCCAGCGCCAAGGCGGCGCCGGCGGCCTTGAGCTCGCCCAGGACCACGGCGGCGCGGTCGGGGTCGCGCATCACGTCGCCCTCGGTGACTTCCAGCTTCAGCGCGCGCGGCGGCAGGCCGGTCTCGGCCAGAATGGCGGCCACGTCGGAGACCAGGTCCGGGCGGTCGATCTCGCCGGTGGAGAGGTTCACGGCCACGGTCAGCTCGCCGGCGGCCCGATGCTTGGCGCGCCAGGTGGCCAGCTGCTTGGCGCCCTCGCGCATCATCATGGCGCCCAGCTCTTCCATCAGGCCCATCTCCTCGCAGAGCGGCAGGAAGGTGTCGGGCATCAAGAGGCCGCGGCGCGGGTGGCGCCAGCGGACCAGGGCCTCGAAGCCGGACAGGGCGCCGGTCGAGAGGCGCACGATCGGCTGGTAGAAGGGGGTGAGCTCGCCGCGCCCGATGGCGCCCTTGAGGTCGCCTTCCAGGGCGAGGCGCGACAGGCCGTCGCTTTCCAGGCCGCGGCCATAGGCGGCGGCGCCGCCGCGGCCGTGGCTCTTGGCCGATTCCACCGCCAGTTCGGCGCGGCGCAGCAGCTCGGCCGCCTCCGGCGCGTCGACGCCGCCCTGGGCCTCCACGGCGCCGATGGAAAGGGTCGGATGGATGTCGAAGCCGGCGACGCGCAGCGGCTGCTCCAGAGCGCGGCGCAGGGCGTCGGCGCCCGGCGAGACGCTGGAGAGCGCCAGGGCCGCGAATTCGTCCTCGCCGATGCGGGCCAGGATGGCGTCTTCCGGAAAGGCCGCGGCCAGGCGCGAGCCCAGGGCCGCCAGCACCAGGTCGGCGCGTTCGTGGCCCAGGGCCTCGTTCAGGCGACGCAGGCGGTCCAGGTCGGCGACGATGACCTCGTACTTGCCCGGCGTCTGCAATTGCTCGCGGGCGCGGGTGATGAAGCTGCGGCGATCCAGCAGGCCGGTCAGCATGTCCTGGTCGGAGGCCGCGAAACGGGTTTCCGGCGCCACGACGCCGGCGGCGCGCACGCCCTCTTCCAGCCAGACGCCGCGCCAGATCGAGACGCCGGAGCCGCGCATGCGCAGGCGCACGGCCACCTCGGTCCCCGGTTCCTGGACGCGCAGGATGTCTTCGGCGAAGGCGCGGTCCTGCGGCAGGGCGAGCGCCCGCAGCGCCGCGGACGAGCAGTCGGGGGCCAGCGGCCCAAGGCCCAGCGCGCGCGTCGCGCCGGTCAGGCGCATGCGGTCCTTCTCGGGCTCCCAGACCCACAGGCAGACGTCGGCGGCCCCCAACGCTTCCAGCGTCGCGGTGGCGTCCCACATCCAACGGTCGTTCGGCATCACCAAGGGAGAACCGCCCCGCCACCTTCCAACGCGCGCAAGCCCCGGCCCACGCGATCACGCATCCTAAAGCCCTATGGTTTCCGAAAGGCTCTCAAACGCGGTCTTTCCAGGGTCCGGCGGTTAGACCGAAACGCCCAGATCCGGACCGTCCTGCCTCTTGAGGGGCGAGATCAATCCGAACAGGACATGATCGCGCCAGGCGCCGTTAATTTTGAGATAAGCGCGGGCGAAGCCCTCCTCCTCGAAACCCGCCTTGGCGAGCAGGCGGCGCGAGGGGGCGTTGTCGGGGATGCAGGCGGCTTCCAGCCGGTGCAGGCCCAGGCTGCGGAAGGCGAAATCGCTGATCGCGCGCACCGCCGCCAGGGTGTGGCCGTGGCGGGCGAAGGGCTTGCCGCACCAGTAGCCGACCGAGCCCATCTGGGCGACGCCGCGGCGGACGTTGGAGAGGGTGATGCCGCCGGTCAGCGCGCCGTCCGAATGGCGGAACACGAAGAACGGATAGGCGGCGCCGGCCTCGCGGTCGCGAGCGTAGGCGATCAGGCGGCGGCGGTAGGCGGCGCGGCTGAGGTCGTCGGCCGGCCAGGTCGGCTCCCACGGCTGCAGGAAGGCGCGGCTGACGGCGCGCAGCTCGCGCCATTCCGCATAGTCCTGGGCGCGCGGCGGCCGCAGGCTGATCCCCTCGCCCTCGACGCGAAGGCCGCTCTCCGGCGCGATCCAGTCCAGCAGGGCCATGGAGCGCCAGACTCGCCCCATTTGACGCCCGGAGCAAGCTGGCGTGTCAGCCGGCCCGCCGCAGGGCGAAGGTGGCTTCGCTCACCGGCAACTGGTCCAGCGCGAGCGGCATTCCGCCGACGGGACGGCTCACGGGCGGACACACCGCGGGACCGGTGAGGAAGGGAATGTGCAGACGCGCCGCGGCGTCCACCTCCGCGCGCCGGCGCACGTTGCTGACGGCGGGCCAGATCCGGCGCTGTTTGTAGCGGTCCAGGCGTTCGGCGAAACGGCGCATGGTGGAGAGCCGCACCAGTGGATCGCCGTCCGGCAGGATCAGGGTGACGCTGTTGACCGTTCCGGCCTGCAGCTTCTCGACCTCGAACGCAGGGTCCGTACAGCGCAGGTCGATCGCCGAGAAGAAGGGGGCCAGCATGCGCAGGGCCTGGGAGAGACCGCCATAGAGCGGATCGCGCGGGACGTCGTAGATCGCCGCCGCCAACTCCTGCCGGCGGCCGACCGGCAGATCGTCGAGCAGGGTCCGGTAGGCCTCGCGCAGGTTTGGCCGCACCAGCCGGCTGAAGCTGATCGGCAGGTAGATGGGCGCCCCCTTGCGGCGCTGCCCCAGCAGGCGCGCGGCGATGCCGACGCATTCGGCGTCGAAGCTGGTGTGATCCCGCGGCAGGTGCTCGGGGCCGTCCAGCAGGCTGAGGTGCGTGCGTTCGCCGTGCGGCCGGTAGGTGACGACGTCGCCGTAGAAGACTTCGCGAAGGGTGAAATAGACGCCTTGGACGCCTTCCCAGATCGGCGGGCGCGGCGCCGGGGTCTCGAAGGCCCAGTGCGGATTGGGCCTGGGCGGCGGCTCCGGCGCTTCGGCCGAGGCCGGCTCTTCCCAGGCGAGGTCGTCGGCCGCCGCGAGAGGCGCGCGGTGCGGGCGCAGCCGGGTGAGCCGGCCGCCCGGCGGCAGCAGGCCGGCGTCGTCCACCGCCGCGGCCGCCTTCGCCAGGTCCATGGCGGCGAAGGCCATGATCGAATCGTGGCTGCCCTCGAACAGCAGGAGCGACACCTCGCCTTCGTCGCCCACGCCGAACAGGTGGGCCTGCAGGTCGTGGGACAGCTGGCGCAGCTCCTCCGGATCGAGCGCGTCGGCCTGGGGATCGGAGATCAGGAAGCTGGTGTCGGTGAGCGGCGCGAACTTGCGGGGCCAGGACCAGCGGCTTTCGAGATAGGCCATGGCGAACTTGCGGACCAGCGGGCCCACGTTGGCGACGCGCTCGGCGGCGGCGGTGATCTCCACGCGAAGGCAGGCGAGGGCGGTCAAGGATCGATCTCCCGAGGCGGAGCCAACGATCCCCGGCTCGACTGCTGAGAAAGTTAAGACCGGCGACATTCGTCCATTCCGGACAACAGGTCGCACCCCGCGGACTGTCCCGGCCGCCTCGCCCGCTGGACATGCGCCTTGTAGACTAGTTTACATTATAGACTAGTTGATGTACCAACCTGCCGGCGCGGCGCGGACGCCGCAGGCATGGAGGATGGGTCATGAGCGCCCAGAAAGCCTCGACCGGGGCGGCTTCGAACGTGGGATTGAACGGACAACGCCTGCATGGGCTGGACGCGGTGCGCGGCTACGCCCTGCTGCTGGGCATCGTCTATCACGCCACCATGGCCTATCTGCCGGGGCCGCAGCTGTGGCCGGTGATCGATCCGCACCGCAGCCTGCTATTGTCCGGGCTGTTCTACGTCAGCCACATCTTCCGGATGTCGACCTTCTTCCTGATCGCCGGCTTCTTCAGCCACATGGTCGTCGAGAAGCGCGGCGTGAAGGCCTGGGTGAAGGACCGCGCCAAGCGCATCGCGGTCCCGCTGCTGGTCGGCTGGCCGATCCTGTTCGGCCTGATCGTCGCGGCGACCCTGCTGGGCTACGTCGTCAGCACCGGCCACATCCCGACCGCGACCGAGCACGCCGCCGCGGCGGCCAAGGCGCCGAAGCCGCCGCCGCTGGCCTTCCCGCTGACCCACCTGTGGTTCCTCTACATCCTGCTGTGGCTCTACGCGGCGACCCTGGGCCTGCGCGCCCTGGTGCTGAAGCTCGACACGGGCGGCCGCTTGCGCGCCGGCGTCGACGCGGCCATCGCCTGGGTGGTCGAGAGCCCCTTCTCGGCCTTCATCCTGGCGGTCCCCGCGGCCCTGGTCTTCCTGTTCGGCGGCCCGTGGCGCGAATGGTTCGGCGTGATGACGCCCGACAACTCGCTGATCCCCAACGCCGAGGCGGCCGTCGCCTACTTCACCGCCTTCGGCTTCGGCTGGCTGGTGCATCGCCAGAGTGGGCTGATCGGCATCTGGGCGCGCCGCTGGCCGCTGAACCTGGCGCTGGCCGTCGCCTCGACCGCCGCCAGCCTGTCGATCGTGGGCGTGGCGCCGCTGTTGACCCTGGCCCAGCCGGGCTGGGCCACCGTCGCCAACGCCGGCCTCTATGCGCTGGCGACCTGGAGCTGGACCTTCGCGGTCATCGGCCTGGCGCTGCGCTTCCTGAACAGGGAGAGCCCGGCGCGCCGCTATGTCGCCGACTCGTCCTATTGGCTCTACCTGATCCACCTGCCGCTGGTGATGGCCCTGCAGGCGGCGGTGGTGAAGCTGGACCTGCCGGCGGAGCTGAAGATGCTGATCGTGCTGGCCGTGGCCTTCCCGCTGATGTTCGCGAGCTACCACCTCATGGTGCGCCGGACCTTCATCGGCGCCATCCTGAACGGGCGGCGAGTCCCGAAGCCCGGGAAGGCCGCGCCGGTCGCCTACATGGAGCCCGCGGAATGACCACGAAGAGCCCCGGGGACAGCGCGCGCGACGACCTTGCCTTCATCAGGTCCCTGGTCGCCCCCGACGACAGCTGGCAGCAGGCGTTCGGCAAGATCTATTTCCTGGCCGGCCTCTGCTACTCGGTCCAGATCCTGCTCCACGCCGGGCAGTTCCTGAAGATCGTCGGGGACCAGGGCCTCACGGCCCTGGCGATCGGCTGGGGCCCGAGCGTGGTGTTCGTCGCTCTCCTGATCTGGGTGATCAGGCGCGACGGGCCGCGGCGCGTCAGCGGCCCGTCGAAGGCGGTGGGCACGGTGTTCGCCGCGGTGGGCCTGACCAACCTCTTCCTTTGCGTCAGCCTCGGTTCGATCGCGCTGCGCCTGCACAGCCAGACGATCTGGCTGATCTATCCGGTGGTGGTGATGATCCTGCAGGGCATGGCCTGGCTGGTGGCCTTCATGCTGCGGCGCAAGGCCTGGCTGGGGCTGGTGGCGCTGGGCTGGTTCGGCGTCGGGGTCGCCATGGCGATCTTCATCGACAACCTGGCGGGCTACACCATCGCCGCCGGCGTCGGCGTCTTCTGCTTCATGACCGTCCCCGGCTTCCACCTGATGCGCCAACCGCTGCAAGGCGTCCGGAGCGCCTGAGCGTGCCCGCCGCCCGCCCCAGTCTCGATATCGGCCGGATCGACGAGGTGATCCACGGCCGCCTGCGCCTGGGCGTCATGGCCTATCTGGCCAATGCCGAGGTCGCCGACTTCAACGAGCTGAAGGACGTGCTGGAGGTCACCCAGGGCAATCTGTCCGTCCAGCTGCGCAAGCTGGAGGACGCCCAGTACGTCCAGATCGAGAAGGGCTACCTGGGCCGGCGGCCCCGCACCCAGGTGCGGATCACGCCCGCCGGCCGCGCCGCCTTCGCCGCCTATCTGGAAGAGCTGGGCAAGCTGATCGGGCCGCAGGGCTGACCTTCCTTTCCCACGCGTGGGAAAGGGGGACCGTTGGCCGAGCGCAGCGAAGAGCCAATGGTGGAAAGGGAAAGCGGCCGGTCGGGCCGTCGGACTATCCACCCAACGCCGATGATAGGTAGATGTGGCTCTCCCTCTCCACCACTCGCTCTTCGGCGAGCGGTCCCCCTCTCCCGCGTTCCGCGGGAAAGGAAGCTAGCCGAACAACGCCTTCTGAAACGCCGGCGCGGCCTTGAGCGACGCGCGAGGCCCGAGCACCGCCACCGCCGAGGCCCGCTGGGCAAGGATGCGTTCGGTGAGCGCGACGAGGTCGGCGGGCATCACGGCGTCCACCTCGCGGGCCACCTCGTCCGGGTCGAGCACGCGGTCGAACAGCAGCACCTGGCCGGCCGCCTGCTCGGCGCGAGCCAGCGCGCTTTCGCGGCCCATAAACATGGCGCCCTTGAGCTGGGCCTTGGCGCGGGCGAGCTCGGCCTCGCCGACCGGGGTCAGCATGCCCTGGATCTCGCCGGCGCAGACCTTGGCGAGCTCGGCCGCGTCAGCCGCCGCGCAGCCGGCGTAGACGCCCAGCACGCCGACGTCGGAATAGGTCTCCGGATAGGCGTCGATGGCATAGGCCAGGCCGCGGACCTCGCGGGCCTCCTGGAACAGGCGCGAGGCCATGCCGCCGCCCAGGATCTCGGCCAGCAGCCGCAGGGCGAAATAGGCGTCGTCCTTGGCGCCCACGGCCGGCAGCAGCAGGACCAGGTTCGCCTGCTCCAGGGGCTTGGCGTGGGTCGACTGGCCGCCCACGAAGCGCCCCGGCTCGTGCGCCGTGGGCGACGCCCCCGCCGCCGCGCCGAAGTCGCGCTCCGCCAGGCGCAGCAGCTCGTCCTCGTCCACCGCGCCGGCGGCGCTGACCACCAGGGCGTCGGGGCCGTAGAGGCTCGCGCGCCATTCGCCCAGGGTCTGCGGCGTGGCGACGCCGATGCTGTCGGTCGTGCCCAGGATCGGGCGGCCCAGCGGCTGGCCGGCGAAGGCGGCGGTCTGGGCCATCTCGAACACCAGGTCGTCGGGCGCGTCGGCCGCCTCGGCGATCTCCTGGCCCACCACCTGCTTCTCGCGGGCGAGGTCGGCCTCGTCCATCGTCGGATGCTGCACGAGGTCGGCGATCACCGCCGAGCCGAGGTCGAGGCCGCCGGCCAGGGCGCGCACCTGGAAGCTGGTGCGCTCATAGCCGGTGGCGGCGTTGATGTTGCCGCCGCCGGCCTCGATCACCTCGACGATGGCCTTGGCGGAGCGGCCGCCGGCGCCCTTGAAGACCATGTGCTCCAGGAGGTGCGACCAGCCGGAGCGCGCCAGATCCTCGGCCCGCGCGCCGCGCCCGGCGACCACGGACAGGGCCACGGTCTGCAGGCCCGGGATCGGGTCGCAGACGACGCGGACGCCGTTGGGAAGCGTATGGACCTTAGGCGTGATGCTCAGGCTCCGGCGAAGGCGCGGACGTAGGCCTTGATGGTGTCGGCCTCGGCCGGCAGGCGGTCGAAACGCTCGGGCTTGGCCGACAGGTCCGCCACGCCGCGCGGCAGGGACGGAGTGAGGCCGCAGGCCGCGGCCACCGCCTCGGGGAACTTGGCCGGATGGGCGGTGGACAGCGCCACCACCGGCCCCTTGAAGTCCTTGGCGCGGGCCAGCGCTGAGAGCGCCACGGCGGTGTGCGGGTCCACCAGTTCGCCGGTCTCGTTGAGCGTCGACAGGATCGTCCGCGCGGTGTCCTTCTCGCTGGTCGAGGCGCCCAGGAAGACGTGGCGCATGTAGGCGGCGGCCTGCGGCGGCAGGTCGATAGTCCCGGCCTGGGCGAAGGCCTCGAAGGCGCGGGCGGTCTCGGTCCCCTGGCGCTCGACCGCCTCGAAATAGAGCCGCTCGAAGTTCGACGCCGACTGGATGTCCATGGCCGGCGAGATGGTCGGGTGCACCTTGCCGCGGGCGTAGCGGCCGGTCTGGAAGGTCTGGGCCAGGATGTCGTTGGCGTTGGTGGCCACCAGGATGCGGCCGATCGGCAGGCCCATCTCGCGCGCCACGAAACCCGCGAAGGCGTCGCCGAAATTGCCCGACGGCACCGCGAAGCTCACCTCCCGCTCCGGCGCGCCCAGGGCCACGGCGGTGGTGAAGTAGTAGACCGACTGGGCGGCGATGCGGGCGAAGTTGATCGAGTTGACCCCGGACAGGTCGACGGCCTGGCGCAGGCTTTCGTCCTGGAAGGCGGCCTTCACGATCGCCTGGCAGTCGTCGAACGAGCCCTTCACCGCCACGCAGGCGACGTTGGCCTCGCTGGCCGTGGTCATGAACCGGCGCTGGACCTCGCTGATCCGGCCTTCCGGGAAGAGCGCCACGACGCGCACGTTCTTGCGGCCGCGGAAGGCTTCCACCGCCGCGCCGCCGGTGTCGCCCGAGGTGGCGCAGAGGATGGTCTGCACCCGGCCCTGGTCGCCCAGGAAGTGGTCGTACAGCCGGGCCAGGATCTGCATGGCCACGTCCTTGAACGCCAGGCTGGGACCATGGAACAGCTCGGCCAGGAAGACCTGGGGACTGAGCTGGGTCAGCGGCACGACCGCGGCGTGGGTGAAGGTCGCATAGGCCTCGGCGCACATCTGGCGCAGGTCGGCGGCGGCGATCTCGCCCTCGGCGAAGGCCCCGATCACGCGGGCGGCCACCTCGGCGTAGGGCTTGCCGGCGAAGCCCGCGATCTCCTCCCGGCGCAGCAGCGGCCAGGCCTGGGGCACATAGAGGCCGCCGTCGGGGGCCAGGCCGCCCAGCACGGCGTCCACAAAGCCCACATGGGGCGCCTGCCCGCGCGTGGAGACGTAGCGCATCAACCCCTCATCCGCTTCAAGACCGCCGCGCCATAGACGCCGGCCAGGGCGCCCGCAAGGCCGAACCAGGTGAGCGCGTACTGCAGGTGGTTGTTGGGGACGTTCAGCGGGAACGGCGCCGGGACCAGGGCCTTGAAGTCCGGGTTGGTCGAGGTCTCGGCCATCAGGAACAGCGGCGAGACCGGCGGGTCGGCGTGCAGGGCCGCGCCCATCGCCGCCGCGTCGTGCAGGAACCACTGCTTCGAGGTCCGCTTGGGCGTCATGAAGTTGCCCGGGTCGCCCTTGCGCAGCACGCCCGACACCTCGACCGGCGTGGTGTCGTTGGGATCGGGCAGCGGGCGGTAGGTCACCGTCTCCGGCACGAAGCCGCGGTCCACCAGGATGGTGTTGTAGTGGCCGGTGATCACATGGCAGGCCGAGATCAGCCGCGAGCCGATCTGGCCCTCGCGCAGACTGTAGAGCTCCAGCGCCGGCGCGCGGGCGAGGCCGGGGCAGGTCACCTTCACGCGGGTGTATTCCTGGTCGTGGCCGAGGGCCTGGGCGTCCAGCACCGGCTCCAGGGCCACCGGCTTGGCGGCCTCTGCGCGGGCGATGCCGGCCAGCAGCGCCTCTTTCCATTTCAGCCGCTGGAGCTGCCAGACGCCGAGCCCGATCAGGATGATGAAGGCGATGACGGTCGCGATGGTCATGCCGACGGGAAAGCCCTTCGGCTCGGGCTTCACCGGCCCGGGCGCGACCTTCGGTTCCCAGGCTTCAGACATGCCGAGATTGGGACGCCTTGTTCTTGAACTGGGCGGCCAACATCAACCCCTTCATGGGCCGCAACAGCACCAGGACGATGACCAGGGTCATCGGCAGCCAGATGAGCAGGGTGAGCCACACCGGGGTGCGCCAGGCCACCATGGTGATCAGGGCGCCGAAGGCCACGATCAGGCCGGCGATCAGGATCACGAAGACGGCGGGTCCGTCGCCGCTGTCGGCGGCGGCTTCACGCCCCAGAAGCACTTCGGCTTCGAAGCGGCCGCCTGGTACTGGCACTTCGTGGACGTGGTCTGGCTGTTCCTGTTCGCCTTCGTCTACGTGATCTTCGGAGCCCACGGCTAGGCCGCCCCATGAGCAAACCCGATCCGCTCCTGTCGGGCGCAGCCGGCCGCTGCCCCAACTGCGGAGAGGGCTACCTCTTCGAAGGCTTCCTGAAGGTCGCGCCGGTTTGCGA
>JAFEDM010000223.1 GCA_018241625.1 Pseudomonadota bacterium
AACCTTCGACAGCCACGTCACCGACGAGCCCCACGCCGGCGGCCAGCTCTTCCACATGGAGGTGCTGCTGCGCCTGCCGCCGGGCCGCCGGGCCGCCGAAGTCCAGGCCGCGCTGGAGGACATCTCCGCCGAGATCATGGTCGACGTCAGCCTGGAGCCGGCGGGCGGCTGACTTGCGCCGCAGAACGCCGCTCGGCGTTTGCCTCGCGCCCTACCTTATGCTTGTTCACCTAGGAAACGCCGGCCCGGCAGAGGCCCGCGCGCCCAGGGAGCCAGCACCATGTCCGACCCCGTCCTTCCGCCCGGCTGGCCCGCCATGTCGATCGAGCAGGCGCACGCGATCCTGACCGGCCCCGGCATGCCGACCGAGACCGAGGACGCCGTCATCCGCGGCGTGCCGACCAAGGTCTGGAAGAACATTCCGCCGTCCCTGCGCGACGCGGTGACCTATGCTCGCCAGTACGGCGAGAAGATCTTCCTGGTCTATGAGGACGAGCGGGTCAGCTTCGAGGCCTTCCACCGCGCCGTCGCCGCGCTCGCCGCCGAGCTGCAGGCCCAGGGCGTGGCCAAGGGCGACCGGGTCGCGGTGATCATGCGCAACATCCCCGAGTGGGTGGTGGCCTTCTACGCCGCCGCCGCCGTAGGCGCGATCGTCACCCCGCTGAACGCCTGGTGGACGGGGCCCGAGCTCGAATACGGCCTGACCGACAGCGGGACCAAGGTCCTGCTCGTCGACCGCGAGCGCTATGAGCGGCTGGCCGAACACCTGCCCAACTGTCCCGACCTGGCGCGCGTCTATGTCACCCGCGAGAACGAGGAGATCGCCCACCCGCTGGTCACCAAGCTCGAGACCATCCTGGGGACGCCGGACGTCTGGTGGGAACTGGCGGACACCCCGCTGCCGGCCGTCGAGATCGGCCCGGAAGACGACGCCACCATCTTCTACACCTCCGGCACCACGGGCCGGCCGAAGGGGGCGCTCGCCACCCAGCGGGGCGTGAACTCCAACATCATGGCCGCGGTCTGCGGCGGGGCGCGGGTCTTCCTGCGCCGGGGCGAGGCGCCGCCGCAGCCCGATCCGGAGGCGCCGCAGCGCTCGACCCTGCTGTCGGTGCCGTTCTTCCACGTCACCGGCTGCTTCGCGATCCTGAACCCGACGCTGTTCGGCGGCGGCAAGCTGGTGATGATGCGCAAGTGGGAGGCGATCCGCGCCTTCGAGCTGATCGAGCGCGAGCGGATCACCCTGGCCGGCGGCGTGCCGACCATCGCCTGGCAGCTGATCGAACATCCGGCGCGGGCCAACTACGACCTGTCGTCGCTGGAGGGCATCTCCTACGGCGGCGCGCCCTCGGCGCCGGAACTGGTGCGCAAGATGAAGGAGGTCTTCCCCAACTCCACGCCCGGCCAGGGCTGGGGCATGACCGAGACCTGCGCCACCGTCACCGGCAATGGCGGCGAGGACTATATGAACCGCCCGGAAAGCTGTGGCGTGGCCGTGCCGGTCTCCAGGCTGGAGATCCGTGATCCGGCCGACGGCCGCACGGTTCTGCCGTCCAACACCGTGGGTGAGCTGTGGTCCTTCGGGCCGCAGAACATGAAGGGCTACTGGAACAAGCCCGAGGCCACCGCCCAGACCCTGGTGGACGGCTGGGTGCGCACCGGCGACCTGGCGCGGCTCGACGAGGAGGGCTTCTGCTTCATCATCGACCGGGCCAAGGACATGCTGATCCGCGGCGGCGAGAACATCTACTGCATCGAGGTCGAGAACGTCCTCTACGACCACCCGGCGGTGATGGACGCGGCCCTGGTGGGGGTGCCCCACCGGACGCTGGGCGAGGAGCCGGCGGCGGTGGTCACGCTCAAGCCCGGCGCTCACGCCACCGAAGAGGAGTTGCGCGCCCACGTGGCGGAGCGGCTGGCGGCCTTCAAGGTGCCGGTGGCCGTGAAGTTCTGGCCCGAGGTGCTGCCCCGCAACCCGAACGGCAAGATCCTCAAGAACGAGCTGAAGAAGCTGTTCGAGGGCGAGACGGCTTCGGCCTGACGCCATGAAGACCCGCGCCGACCTCCTGCTGGTGGCGCGCGGCCTGTTCGAAAGCCGGGCCAAGGCGCGCGCCGCCATCGAGGCGGGCGGGGTGACCGCCGACGGCCGCACCGTCGCCAAGGCCTCGGACCTGATCGACGACGGCGCGGCGATCGCCGCGGCCGCCGCCCATCCCTGGGTCGGGCGCGGGGCCTTGAAGCTCGAACATGCGCTCACGCTCTGGCCGGTCCCCGTTGAGGGCCGCGTCGTGCTCGACGTGGGCGCCTCGACCGGCGGCTTCACCGAGGTCTGCCTGGCGGCCGGCGCACGGCGGGTCTACGCGGTCGATGTCGGCCGCGGGCAACTCCACGCCAGCCTGGCGGACGATCCGCGCGTCGTGGCGCTGGAGGGCTTCGACGCGCGGCGCCTGACGACCGCAGAGGTTCCGGACGCGCCGGATCTTGTGGTGTGCGACGTGAGCTTCATCGGCCTCGCCAAGGCCCTGCCGGCGGCGCTGGCCCTGGCGGCCGAGGGCGCCGACCTGGTGGCCCTGGTCAAGCCGCAGTTCGAGGTGGGGCCTGAGCGGGTGGGGAAGGGCGGCCTGGTGAAGGACCAGGCGGCGCGGGCTGAGGCGCTGGCCGATGTCGCGGCCTTCCTTACGGCGTCGGGCTGGACGGTGCGCGAGACCGCCGACAGCCCGATCGAAGGCGGCGACGGCAATCGCGAACACCTGCTGTGGGCGACCAAAGAAAAAGGCCGCTCACCGAAGTGAGCGGCCCCAGATAGGCAAAGAAACGGGCCGCCTGCTTGTGGCGAGCGGCCCGAGGTGTCCGGCGATCGAGCCGGCGACAGAAGCCTAGTAGACGATGCGGTAACGGCCCCGGTAGTCCGGGCAGACGCGGACCCAGCTGGGCGCCATGCGGCCGTAGCCGTCATAGACCGGCGGGCCTTCCGCCATGGTGCAGCCGTCCGGGCCGACCCGCTCCTCGACCACGCGGTAGCGCACGCCGTGGCGGCCGTAGACGAAGACCGCGGGCCGCTCATAGACGGGCGGCGGCGGCGGGGCGGCGTAATAGCCCTCCTCGTAGGCCGGCGGCGGCGGGGGCGGCGGCGCGTCATAGGCGACCGGCGGCGGGGCCTCGGCGACCGGCCCGGGCGGCGGCGGCGGAACGTTGTTGCAGGACGCGGTCTTGTTGCCGATCACGCCGCCGGCCAGGGCGCCCAGGGCGCCGCCCAGCAGCGAGCCGTCCGTGCGGTGGTGGTTGGCCGCGGCCTGCGAGCCGACGACCGCGCCCAGCGCGCCGCCCACCAGGGCGCCGGCGATGCCGCGGTTGCCCGCGTCGCGGTCGCAGGCGTTGTAGTTGTTGTAGGCGGGCTGGGCGCTGGCCGAAGCCGCCGCGGCCAGCGCAACCAGGCCGGCGGTCGCCGCCAGCGCGCCCTTGGCGTAGGTGGAAACCTTGGTCATGGGGTATCCCTCTTTCGAATCTCGCCCCGGTCTGGCCGGTGTCGGGGACCTATTTGGCAGGGCCAAGCTGAACGAAGTTTGATCGGGTCGTTCATCTTCGTTCAGCTTGTTTAAGCCGCATGTGAGGCGGGATTGCGGAAGCCGCATCGACATCGTCCGAACCAGCGTCCGACGCCCACGGCCGGGCCGCCGGAGGAACTGTTCATCACCGAGATGGGCGGCGAGGGCGACGGCTGCGCGTCCGGTCCCGTCTTCGTCCCGTTCACCCTGGCGGGCGAGCGCGTGATGGCGAAGGGCGCGGGCGAGCGGCGTGAGCTGGTGGAGGTGCTGGACGCCAGCCCCGAGCGCATCGCGCCGGTCTGCCCGCATTTCGGGACCTGCGGCGGTTGCGCCCTTCAGCAGTGGGCGCACGAGCCCTACCTGGCCTGGAAGGTGGCGCGCCTGGCCGGGACCCTGGCGCGCCAGCACATCGAGACCGAGATCCTGCCGCCCTTCGCCGCCCGGCCGGGCACGCGCCGCCGCGTGGCCCTGCACGCCCGGCGCGGGAGCCGGGAGGCGGCGCGCGCCGGCTACAAGGTGCGCAGGTCCTGGGACCTGGTGGACATCGACGTTTGCCCGATCGCCGACCCCGCGATCCAGGCGGCGATCCCGGCCCTCAAGCGGCTGGCCGCGCCGCTGTTCGAGCACCCGAAGTCCGCGCCGACCCTGCACGTGACCCTGACCGACAGCGGCCTCGACATCGACATTTCCGGCGTCGAGCGGCGCTCCGGCGGCCTGTCGGCCGACGCCCGCGTGCAGCTCGCCGAGCGCGCCGCCGAGGCCGGCTTCGCCCGCGTGACCCTGGACGGCGAGGCGGCCTATCAGACCGAGACGCCGCGGGTGCGCCTGGGCCCCGTGACGGTCGCCCTGCCGCCCGGCGCCTTCCTGCAGGCGACGCCGCAGGCCGAGGCGGCCATGGCCGACTTCGTGGCGGACGCGGCGGCGGGCGCGACCCGCATCGCCGACCTCTACTGCGGCGTCGGCACCTTCACCTTCCGCCTGGCCGAGGTCGCCCCGGTCCACGCCGCCGACTTCGCGCCCGAGGCCATCCGCGCGCTCACCGCCGCCCTGGGCGGAGCGCCCGGCCTGAAAGGCGTCACGGCCGAGGCGCGCGACCTGGTCCGTCGCCCGGTCCTGGCCGAGGAGCTGAAGAAGACCGACGTCGCC
>JAFEDM010000224.1 GCA_018241625.1 Pseudomonadota bacterium
CCAGCTTCTTGAAGAGCACATCGGCGCGGGCGTTCAGGTCCTTGGTCACGTCCAGGCCCAGCTTGTGGACCTCGGCCGGGGTCATGGTGGTGGTCGTCCGCGTGCGCAGCGCGAGAGCGTAGTAGGCCTCGCCGTCCGGCAAGCGCCAGACGCCGGCGTCGTGGGTCGCCTTGGGCTGCAGGCTCTCGAGATAGGCGATCTGTCGGCCCAGAGCCGGCAGCACCTTCTGCTCATAGACCTGGGTCGCCTGCCCGGCCCAATCGCCCTCTATCCCCTTGGCCTTGGCGCGCCGCACCAGCGAGGCGACCAGCGACGACTTGTCGGCGGGCGCGTGCAGGGTCTTCATCTGCCCGATCGCGCCGGCGATGCAGAAGTCCGGGGGGACGACGCCCAGGCCGACGTCGTGGCGGGCGCGTTCGACCTCCTGATCCATCACCCGGGCGAACTCTCCGAGACGCGAGAGGTAGGCCTCGCAGTCCTCCCTGGTGGCGATGGTGTGCTGGCTGTCGAGGAAGTCCGGCGTGCCCTGATAGGCGCCGCTGATCTGGCTCAGGACATAGGGCGAGTTGCCGGTCGGATAGGCGAAGCGGCGGTTGCCCTCGTCGGCGGCCTCGAGGTTGTAGAGCACGCAATCGTAGTTCACCGCCGCCATGCCGGTGAGCGCCTTGCGGTCGATCTTCTTCAGGCGCGCGAGGTTGGCGGCGGTTTCCTTCTTCCGCTCTTCCTGCGCGGCCAGGGAGACGTCGCGCAGCTTGAACTTCGCCGCCGCGCGCGGGCCCTTGTCGAGGCCGAGCGACGTCACCTGCTCCGGACTGTGGTCCAGCGATTGGTTGAAGAAGTCGTCGAAGGCCTTGTTGAGTTCGGCCTCGGCGTTGTTCGTGATCTGGGCATCGGCCCCAGCCGCGAAGGCGGCGGCCGCGCCCGCAGTCGAAGCCAGGAAGCTCCGGCGATCGAAATGGCTCACGTTTTCAGTCCCCCCGAGGACGATCTTCGAGTCGATGTCAGGCCTTGTGGGCGGCGATGTAGGTGTCGACCACGTTCTCCAGCACCGTCAGCGGCATGGAGCCGGCCAGCAGCACCGCGTCGTGGAACTGGCGGATGTCGAAGCGCGGCCCCAGCGCCGCCTGGGCCTTGGCCCGCAGGCGCAGGATGGTGACCTTGCCCACCATGTAGCTGCAGGCCTGGCCGGGCGTGGCGCAGTAGCGTTCGATCTCCTGGGTGGCCAGCGAGATCGGGTCGCCGTCGATCGAGGCCAGGGTCTCGCTGGCCTTCTCCCGGCTCCAGCGCAGGGCGTGCAGGCCGGTATCGGTGACCAGGCGGCCCGACCGCAGCAGGGCGTCGTGGATGTAGCCCAGCTCCCAGTCCGGATGGTCCTGATAGAAGCCCATCTCGTCGGCGAGTTGCTCAGAATAGAGCGCCCAGCCCTCGATGTAGGCGCCGAAGCCGCCGGCCTTGCGGATCAGCGGCAGGTCGGCCTGCTTCTGCAAGGTGAGTTGCAGGTGGTGGCCCGGAATGCCTTCGTGGAAGGTGGTCGTCGGCATGTCCCAGAAGGGCGCTTCGGCCGTGTCGCGCAGGTTCAGCCAGTAGATGCCGGGCCGCGTGCCGTCCAGGCTGCCGTCGGTGTAGTGGGTCGAGGCGCCCTGCTCCGTCGCGGCCGGAATGCGGCGGATTTCCAGCGGGGTCTTCGGCAGCATGCCGAAGTATTTCGGCAGGCGCGCGGTCATGTCTTGCACCAGGGCGTTGAGGTCGGCGACCTCCTTGGCCTTGCCGGCGTCGGTGTTGGGATAGAGGTACTTCGGGTCCTTGAA
>JAFEDM010000225.1 GCA_018241625.1 Pseudomonadota bacterium
GCGCACCTGATCGGTCGTATCGAAGCCTGGCGGGCCTCGAGAAGACCGCATCCACCAGCCGCGTACTGAACCTCGCCGCGGTGGCCAGCCAGAACGCGGGCGATCCCGAGTACGAGGCCGCGCCCTTCTTCAAGGCCAGTTCGCTGAACGGGGCGGTGATCATCAAGCACCGCCTGCGCGCCGACGAGCAGTACATCTTCCACGAAGCCAAGCGCATCTCCACGAAGGTCATCATCCCCTTCGAGCGCACGGATCTGGGCCTGGGCGGCCGCTCCCTCTTCGTGGGCCAGCGCGGCTGGCAGGAACTGCTCTACCAGCTGCGCGGCGACCAGGAGGAAGAGGCCCGCGACATCGCCCTGCTCGAAGCGCTGGACGAGCTGCCGTCGCTCGACCCCTTCCTGCTGCGCGAGCACCTGAAACGGCGCGATTTCCGCATCGCCAACTGCTACTTCGCCATCTCCACCGCCGACCTCGACCGCATGCAGCGGTTCGTCTCCGGCGAGATCTCCAAGCTGGTCGACCTGGCCTATGGCGGCGGCGGCTCGAGCAGCGCGCAGAACAACATCTCCAAGCTGGTGAGCCTTCTGCTGGCCGGCCAGGACGACAGCCGGCTGGAGCCCCTGCGCCTGACGCTGGGACTGGAGGGCGAGAACTTCCGGGAAGGCATCTTCAGCTGGAAGGGCTTCCTCTACTACAAATGGGTGCTGAACAGCCTGTGGCCGCAGCTGCGCGAGGTGATCTCCGAGCTCACCGAGATCAAGGTGGTGGGCCCGCGCGACTACGAGATGATGAACCAGGTCAAGGACGTGGGCGCCCGGGTGAACCAGGCGATCCTGAGCCAGGTGCGCCAGGTGCGCGGCACCCTGCAGGTCTATGACGACGCGTTCGGCGAGCTGACCCAGGCCGGCAATCCAATGGCCTTCCGCAACTTCCTGCTGAAGTCGCCGGAGATGTTCATCACGCTGGGCGAACGCACCGGCATGGTCAGCCACATCGCCAGCTTCTGGCGCTACCGTTTCCCCAAGGGCCGGCCCTTGAAGGTCGAGCTCGACGAGCTGTTCGAGATCCTGCAGGACTTCCACCAGGGCCTGGGCGACGACGAGGACAAGCGGCCAGGCGTGCTGGGCGAGGGCGAGCTCATCGACCCCAGCAACGCCGAGGCGATCGGCCGGGCGCTCTAGGTTGGTGGCTCAACCATCTCATCCGCCGTCATGGCAGCGCTTCAGGCGTTGAAGTTGAGCTTCAGCCCCGGCCGCGGCCAGCGGGTCTTGTAGAGCTTGCCGGTGGACGACGCCGTGACCCAGGCGTCCATCATGTCCGCGCCGCCGAAGCAGATGTTGGTGCACAGGATGTCCGGGAAGGCGAAGTGCTCGATGGTCCCCGATGGGTCGAAGGCGGTGATGCCGCCGTTGATGATGGTCGCCACGCAGACCTTGCCGCCGGCCTCCACCGCCAGGCTGTCCAGCAGCTGGTAGTCCTGCAGGTTGTGCACCACGCGGCCGGGGGCGAAGCCGGGGCCGGCGGCCAGGACGCCGGGTTCGGTCACGTCGAACGCCCAGAGCCGGCCCAGGTTGGTGTCGGCGACGTAGACCACCTTTTCGTCGGGCGAGAGGCCGATGCCGTTGGGCGAGATCAGGTGGTCGCGCTGGCGGCTGATCAGGCTGCCGTCGGTCCTGGCGTAGTAGACGCCGCCGTAGTTGCGCCCATGGGGCGTGGAGCAGCCGTGATCGGTGAACCAGCAGCCGCCCTGCTTGTCGAACACCAGGTCGTTCGGGCCCCACAGCGGGCGGCCCTCGCAGCTGTCGTAGACGGTGGTGAGCTTGCCGGTCTTCAGGTCGTAGCGCTGCAGCGAGCCGCCGGTGTGGCTGGCCGGCGTCGGGCCCGGAATGGTCAGGCCATTGACGTCCAGCCATTCGAAGCTGCCGCCGTTGTTGGTGATCCAGATCGCGCCGTCCGGGCCGATGGCCGCCCCGTTCGGGCCGCCGCCGGTCTCGACCACGGTCTCCTTGCGGCCGTCCGGCGTGACGCGGGTCAGGCGCCGGCCCTTGATCTCGGTCAGGATGATCGAACCGTCGGCCATGGCGATCGGGCCTTCGGGGAACTCAAGCCCGTCGCAGACTTCCTGGATGTCCATGGCGCTCTCCCACTGCGTGCTTTTGGCAAACGTCTGTTTGGACGAGACCCTAGAGCAGCGCTCAGCGGCGTTCCAGCACCCGGATGACGAAGCCGTGGTCGTCGCCCTCGCCGGCGAAGTAGGCCTTGGCCGAGACCTCCTTCCAGATGGCGGGGTCCAGCGGCGGCAGGACCACGTCGCCTTCGGGCTCGGCGTCGACGTCGGTGAGGTAGACGCGGCCGGCGCGTTGCAGGGCCAGCTCGAACAGCGAGGCGCCGCCGATCACGCAGACCTCGCGCGCGCCATCCTCGGCGGCCTGCTCGCGGGCGATGGACACCGCCTCGGCGAAGTCGTCGCAGACCACCGCGCCCTTGGGCTCGAACGAGCCGTCGTTGGAGAGCACGATGTTGGTGCGGCCCACCAGCGGCTTCTTCGGCAGGCTCTCCCAGGTCTTGCGGCCCATGATCACCGGCTTGCCCATGGTCACGGCGCGGAAGTTGGCGAGGTCGGTCTTCAGCCGCCAGGGCAGGCCGCCGTCCTTGCCGATGACGCCGTTGCGGGCCCGGGCGATCGGGCCGGCGGTGAGGGTGATCTGGGGCATGGGGACTCCTCTACCATTGTCCGCTCATCCCCGCGAAGGCAGAGCAATTCGACCACCAAGACACCAAGGAGACCAAGACCGGCCGACGGCCGACATTCCGCCAAGCAATATTCCGGCTTCCGCAGCCTCTTGGCGTCCTCGGTGTCTTGGTGGTTCCAGATCGATCCGCTTTCGCGGATCAGACCGCGATCGGCGCGCTGATGCTCGGGTGGGCCTGGTAGCCGCGCAGCTTGAAGTCGTCGTATTCGAAGCTGAACAGGTCGGCGCGCGGCGCGATCTCCATGACCGGGAAGGGCAGGGGCTCGCGGGTCAGCTGCTCACGCGCCTGCTCGACGTGGTTCAGATAGAGGTGGGCGTCGCCCAGGGTGTGGACGAACTCGCCCGGCTGCAGGCCGGTGACCTCAGCCATCATCATGGTCAGCAGGGCGTAGCTGGCGATGTTGAACGGCACGCCCAGGAAGACGTCGGCCGAGCGCTGGTAGAGCTGGCAGCTCAGGCGGCCATCGGCGACGAAGAACTGGAACAGGCAGTGGCAAGGCGGCAGGGCCATGTCGTCCACGTCGGCCGGGTTCCAGGCCGAGACGATGTGGCGGCGGCTGTTGGGGTTGGTCTTCAGGCTCTCGACCACGGCGGCGATCTGGTCGATCACCCGACCGTCCGGCGCGGTCCAGGAGCGCCACTGGCGGCCGTAGACCGGGCCGAGTTCACCCTCAGCGTCCGCCCATTCGTCCCAGATGCTGACGCCGCGCTCCTGCAGCCAGCGCACATTGGTGTCGCCGCGCAGGAACCACAGCAGCTCCAGGATGATCGACTTCCGGTGCAGCTTCTTGGTGGTCAGCAGCGGGAAGCCGCGGGCCAGGTCGAACCGCATCTGGCGTCCGAACACGCCGAGGGTGCCCGTGCCGGTGCGGTCGCCGCGCTGGACGCCGTTGGCCAGGATATCCTCGAGCAAGTCCAGATACTGCCGTTCCGGATGGTCGGCGGCGGTTTGGTAGACCGGCTGGATGGCGGCGTGGGCGTTCATCGGACTGGAAGCATCGCGCTGATTCGTGGCGAATCGAAATCAGACTGCCTGACGACTCACAGGGATTTGCGACTTATCCCGAGAACCCGCCCTCTTCCAGGAACACCAGCTCCTCTGGCGTGGGCTCGCGGCCGAAGGCGGCGTTGCGGTGGGGGAAGCGGCCGAAGCGGGCGATGATGTCGCGGTGGATGGCCGACCACTTGATGTTGTCGGGGTCGCCGGCCTCGGTGGTGAGCGCCAGGCCATAGTCCTGGTCGGTCAGGTCCTCGGAGTGCTCGAAGGGCAGGTAGAAGAAGTTGCGCAGGATCGGCTCGACCTCGCGGTCGAAGCCGCGCTCGATGGCGGTGCGCGCGATGACCCGGGCCTTGGCGTCGGTGGCGAAGGCGTGGGCAGAGCCGCGGTAGAGGTTGCGCGGAAACTGGTCGAGCAGGATCAGCAGGGCCAGCGCGCCCTCGGCGGTGTGCGCCCAGCTGTCGTACTCTCCGCGCGCGGCGGCGTGGTGGACCGGTTCGAACTTCAGCCGGATGGCGTCGTCGAAGGCGTTGGACTTCTTGAACCACTTGTCCGGTCCGGCGGCGCGCCAGAAGCCGACGATGTCGTTGACGTGGGCGGGCACCGCGGACTCCTGGCTTTCGATCGGGGCTCTGATCGGGGGCGGTTTCTGACGAAACGCAATGCGGCCTGTTCAAGCTGGGTTCAGCGCAGGCTGCAATAGTGGCGCAAAGGTTGAAACGCGCCTCCCGGCGCAATCGTTAGGGCCTCCGCGCCCTTGGAACGAGGCACATGAGACAGATTCTGACGACTTCGGGCCTGGCCCTTGTCCTGCTCGCCGCGGCGGGCGGGGCGGCGATGGCCCAGGATCACGACCACGGCGGCCAGCAGCAACAGCAGGCCCAGCCGCAGCCGGCGCAGC
>JAFEDM010000226.1 GCA_018241625.1 Pseudomonadota bacterium
GACCCCAACGCCCCGATCGACGCGCCGAACGGGCTGGAGCTGAAGCAGTCCTTCCTGCGGGCCGGCGGCGATGTGGGCGGTTACAACCGCGGCTGGCTCGATCCCGGCCAGACGGTGATGCGGGTGGGCGGCCAGCCGCGCACCTCGCTGATCACCACCAAGAACGGCCAGATCCCGCCGCGCAAGGGCGGCGCGGCCCAGACGGCCGCCGGCTATGGCACCCAGGGCGGCGAGGGCTCGAGCTACCTGGGCTCGATGGACAATGTGGAGAACCGGCCGCTCAGCGAGCGCTGCCTGATGTTCGGCAACAACGTGGGTCCGCCCATGCTGCCGAACGGCTTCTACAACAACGACTACAACATCGTGCAGACCAAGGATCAGGTCGCGATCCAGGTGGAGATGGTCCACGACGTGCGCGTCGTGCGGCTGAACGCCAAGCACCGGACGGACGACGTGCGGCCCTGGTTCGGCGATTCCATCGGCTGGTGGGACGGCGACACCCTGGTGGTCGAGACCAACCACATTCCGGCGAAGGAGGCCTTCCAGGGCGCCTGGCAGGACCTGACGGTGACCGAGCGCTTCACCCGCACGGCCAAGGACCGGCTGCGCTACAGCTTCCAGGTCAGCGCGCCCAGTGTCTGGGAGAAGCCCTGGGGCGGCGAGTACGAGTTCTCGCCCCTCCGCGGTGTGATCTACGAATACGCCTGCGCCGAGGGCAACTACGCCTTGCCGGGCATCCTGGCGGGCGCGCGCAACGCCGAGCGCGCGGCGAGCGGCGGCAAGCCCGCGCCAGGGGCCCACTAGCGGATCTTGATGCGGGCGATCGCCTGGCGGCCGCGGCTGTCGATGGCGGTGATGCGGTAGAAGCCGGGGAAATCCGGCCGCCAGACCACCTGGCCGTTGGCCTCGGTGAGCGGCGCGCCGTCCACGTACCAGCGCAGGCCGTCGCCGCGGGCGGCCAGCTCCAGGCCGCGCGACTTCGGCCCATAGCCGTCGACCATCACCGAGGCGCCGTCGGGCGGGAACAGCAGCTGCGGACCGCCCTTGCCGGCGTCGAGGCCGGTGAGCGCGGGCGGTGCGCTCTGCGGGTCCAGCCGCTGGGCCGGCGGGGCGTTGGCCTCCAGGATGTCGAACACCTGGAACAGTAGCGGCAGCGCCGCCTCGCGGCCGGTGAGGCCCGGTCGCACCCCGCCGTCGGGACGGCCCGTCCAGACCACCACGGTCCAGCCATCGCCGACGCCGGCCGCCACCGCGTCGCGGAAGCCGTAGGAGGTGCCGGTCTTGAAGGCGAGCTTGGGCGCGCCGGCGCTGAGCGCCGGCGGCGCGCGGCCGGGCGGCGGCGGGCTCTCGCGCAGGATCGACAGCACCTGGTCGGCGGCGTCGGCGGAGACGAGGCGGTGGCCGCTTCCGAGCAGGCTCGTGCGGCGGCTGCGGGCCACGTCGGCCTCGGTCCAGACCAGGGGTTTGGCGAGGCCCGCGTCGCCTAGGGCGGCGTAGAGCATGGCCAGGTCGCGCAGGGTGACGCCCTCGCCGCCGAGCGCCAGCGCCAGGCCGGGATCGGCCGCGCCCGCCTGCGGCCGCACCAGCTTCGCGCCGGTGGCCTCGATACGGCTTTCGAAGGCGTCGGGGCCGAGCTTGGCCAGCATCGCTACCGCCGGCACGTTCAGGGAGTACTGCAGCGCCTGGCCGGCGGTGACGTCGCCGTGGAAGGTGCGGTCGAAGTTCTCCGGCTCGTAGCCGGCGAAGGCCAGGGGCGCGTCGGCGAGCCGGGTCTGCGGCGCGGCCAGCCCCTGTTCGAAGGCGAAGGCGTAGATGAACGGCTTCAGAGACGAGCCGGGCGAGCGCAGGGCGCGAGTGGCGTCCACCCAGCCGCCGGGCCGGTCGCGGCCGGCCGACGAGACCAGCGCGCGGACGGCCCGGCTGCCGGTCTCCACCACCACCACGCCCACCGACGACTGGTCGCCCTGGCCCGCGCCGGTGACGGCGGCCAGGGTGTCGAGACGGCTCTGCAGGCGCACGTCCAGGGTCGAGACGATCGTCGGCTGGTCCGGCCGGGCCGAGCGCGCGATCTCGCCGGCCGCCGCCCAGGCGCGCTCCGGGAAGACGCTGCGGCGCGGGATCGGCTCGGCGGCGGCCTCCTTCGCCGCCTGGGCGGTGATCAGGCCGCGGGCCACCAGGCGGTTCAGGACATGGGCGCGGGCCTTGCGTGCGGCCTCCGGATGC
>JAFEDM010000227.1 GCA_018241625.1 Pseudomonadota bacterium
CCGCGCCCAGGAGATCGCCATCCAGAACCGCCTGCCCTGCATCTATCTGGTCGACAGCGGCGGCGCGAACCTGCCGCACCAGGCCGAGGTCTTCCCCGACCGCGAGCACTTCGGCCGCATCTTCTTCAACCAGGCGCGGATGAGCGGCGAGGGCATCGCCCAGATCGCCTGCGTCATGGGCTCCTGCACCGCCGGCGGCGCCTACGTCCCGGCGATGAGCGACGAGACGGTGATCGTTCGCGGCCAGGGCACGATCTTCCTGGGCGGCCCGCCCTTGGTGAAGGCCGCCACCGGCGAGGTGATCTCGGCGGAAGAGCTGGGCGGCGCCGACACCCACGGCCGCCGCTCCGGCGTGGTCGACTATGTGGCCGCCGACGACGAGGAGGCGCTGGCCCGCGTCCGGGTCATCGTCGCCAACCTGAACACGACCAAGCCCGACGACGTGGTCATGGGCGACGCCCGTGAGCCCGCCTACGATCCGGAGGAACTCTACGGCATCGTGCCCACCGACGTCCGCGCGCCCTATGACGTGCGCGAGGTGATCGCCCGCATCGTCGACGGCTCGCAGTTCGACGAGTTCAAGCCGCTCTACGGCACGACGCTGGTCACCGGCTTCGCGCGCATCTGGGGGTATCCGGTGGCGATCCTCGCCAACAACGGGGTGCTATTCTCGGAAAGCGCGCTCAAGGGCGCGCACTTCATCGAGCTGGCCTGCAAGCGCAAGATCCCGCTGGTCTTCCTGCAGAACATCTCGGGCTTCATGGTGGGCGGCAAGTACGAGGCCGGCGGCATCGCCAAGGACGGGGCCAAGCTGGTCACCGCGGTGGCCTCGGCCGAGGTGCCGAAGTTCACCGTCCTGATCGGCGGCTCCTTCGGGGCGGGCAACTACGGCATGTGCGGCCGCGCCTATTCGCCCCGCTTCCTGTGGACCTGGCCCAACAGCCGCATCAGCGTCATGGGCGGCGAACAGGCGGCCAGCGTGCTCGCCACCGTCCACCGCGACGCCGACAAGTGGTCCAAGGACGAGGAGGAAGCCTTCAAGGCGCCGGTCCGCCAGCGCTATGAGGACGAGGGCAACCCCTACTTCGCCACCGCGCGGCTGTGGGACGACGGCATCATCGATCCTGCTCAGACCCGCGACGTGCTGGGCCTGTCCATCTCCGCCTCGCTGAACGCGCCGATCCCCGAGACGCGCTTCGGCGTGTTCAGGATGTAGCCATGGCGAGCGGCGACGACATCCTCGAGGCGGTCACGGCGGACACCATCGCCAGCGAGATCAAGCACGCCTCCAAGCACAGCCTGCCGATCGGCACGCCCTGCCCCAACTGCGGCACGGCCGTCGCCGGGCCCTGGTGCTACGCCTGCGGCCAGCGGGCGGAGAAGTACAGCCGCTCGATCTGGCGTCTCATCGTCGAGGCGTTCGAGAGCATCTTCGACATCGACGGCCGGGTCTGGCGCACCTTCCCGCGGCTGATCCTCAATCCCGGCCGGCTGACCCGCGAGTACCTCGACGGCCACCGCGCCCCGCAGGTCCCGCCGTTCCGTATCTTCCTCGTGGCCCTGCTGATCGTCTTCTTCGCCGGCGGCCAGAACTTCGCGCAGAACAAGCAGAACTTTAAGCTGGGCCTGCCGAACGACCCCAAGATCACCGCGACCATGTCGCCCAAGGACAAGGCCGACTACCAGCAGGCGATGTCCAAGCTCGGCGCGTTGAAGTCGGGCCAAGGCGCGACCGGCGCGCCCGCGACGCCAAACGCACCGCCGACGCCGGACACCAAGGCGACCCCTGGTGGCAAGACGGCGCCCGACGCCAAGTCCACGTCAAAGGACGACATCAACATCAACTTCGGCGGCGCGAACGTGGCGAAGGCCGTCCGTCAGGCGAACGGCGACTTCAACATCGACACCGGATCTTCGAAATCGAGCGCCTTCTGGACCGCGCACCTGAAGAAGGCGATGGCCAACCCCGACGCCTTCTTCGCCGCCGCCGCCGAGTGGGCCAACCGGCTGGCGGTGATCATGCTGCCGATCGCGGCCCTGATGCTGAGCGCGCTCTTCGTGTTCAAGAAGAACACCTACGTCTTCGACCACCTGATCTTCTCGATGCACTCCCTGTCGTTCCAGGGCCTGCTGCTGTCGGTGGTGTTTCTGGCCGCGATCTACTGGGACCCGGCCTGGAACCTGCTCTGGCTGTCGCCGGTGCATCTCTTCTTCCATATGCGCGGCACCTACCGGACCAGCTGGTACGGTACGCTTCTGAGGATGTTCGTCCTCTTCATCGCTTCGTCGGTGGTCTTCGCCCTCATGATCATGGGGCTGGTGATGCTCGGCCTGGCCACGGTTCAATAATGCCCATGTTCAAGTCGGTTCTGGTCGCCAACCGGGGCGAGATCGCCCGCCGGGTCTTCGCCACCGCGCGGCGGATGGGGATCGCCACCGTGGCCGTCTATTCCGAGGCCGACGCGGGCGCGGCCCATGTCGCCGACGCGGACCGCGCGGTTCTGATTGGCCCGGCCGCGGCGCGCGAGAGCTACCTCGTCCCCGAGAAGATCATCGCCGCGGCCAAGGCCACGGGCGCGGAGGCGATCCACCCGGGCTACGGCTTCCTGTCGGAAAACGCCGACTTCGCCGAGGCGGTGGTGAAGGCCGGCCTGGTCTGGATCGGCCCGCCGCCCGCCGCCATCCGCGCCATGGGTCTGAAGGACGCCGCCAAGGCCCTGATGCAGAAGGCCGGCGTGCCGGTGACGCCGGGCTATCTGGGCGAGGACCAGTCGGACAAGACGCTCGCCACGGAAGCCGCCCGCATCGGCTTCCCGGTCCTGATCAAGGCGGTCGCCGGCGGCGGCGGCAAGGGCATGCGTCGGGTCGACCAGGCGGCGGATTTCGAGGCCGCCCTGGCGTCCTGCAAGCGCGAGGCGGCCTCGTCCTTCGGCGACGATCGGGTGCTGCTGGAGACCTACGTCCAGCGGCCCCGGCACATCGAGGTGCAGATCTTCGGCGACGCCCACGGCAACGTCGTCCACCTCTACGAACGCGACTGCTCGCTGCAGCGCCGCCACCAGAAGGTGATCGAGGAAGCGCCGGCCCCTGGCATGGACGCCGCCACGCGCGAAGCCGTCACCTCGGCCGCGGTCAACGCCGCCAAGGCGGTGAACTACGTGGGCGCCGGAACCGTCGAATTCATCGCCGACGCCAGCCAGGGCCTGAGGGGCGACCGCATCTGGTTCATGGAGATGAACACCCGGCTGCAGGTGGAGCATCCGGTGACCGAGATGGTGACCGGCCTCGACCTCGTCGAATGGCAGTTCCGCGTCGCGGCGGGCGAAGCCCTGCCGGCCCCGCAGGGCGCCATCGGCCTGACCGGCCATGCGGTGGAGGCGCGGCTCTATGCCGAAACGCCGGCCACGGGCTTCCTGCCCTCCACCGGCGTGCTGGAGCACTTCCAGCTCCCGCCCACCGTCCGCGCCGACGCCGGCGTCGTGGAGGGCGGCGAGGTCACGCCCTTCTACGACCCGATGATCGCCAAGCTCATAGCGCACGCGCCGACCCGCGAGGCTGCCCTGACCGAGCTGGCGGACGCCTGTGACGCGGTCGAGGTCTGGCCGGTGAAGACCAACGCCGGCTTCCTGGCCCGCTGCCTGGAGGCGCCGGACTTCATCGCCGGCGACGTCGACACCGGCTTCATCGAGCGCAACCTCGCCGAGCTCACGGCGGCGCCGGAGCCTTCGCCGGCGGCCCTGTCGGCGGCGGCCGACGCGGCCATGGCGGTGGACGAGGACCTCGATCCCGCGCCCTCGCCGTGGCGCGACCTCGCCGGTTTCCGCCTGAACGCACCGCCGGCCGACAGCGTGCGCCTCTTTCTCCACGGCCAGCCGGTGATCGCCCGCTTCGACCCGGAGGTCGCCGAACGCTCGGTGCTGATCACCGACGAGGACGAGATCGTGGTGTTCGAGGCCGGCGCGGCCTTCGGCTTCCTCAGCCATCCGCCGCCCGGCGACGAGGCGGGCGCGGCCGGCGACGGCGCTATCCGCTCGCCGATGCCCGGCAAGGTCACCGGCCTGTCGGTCAAGCCGGGCGACAAGGTTTCCAAAGGCCAGGGCCTGCTCACCCTCGAAGCCATGAAGATGGAGCACGCGCTGTCCGCGCCGTTCGACGGCACGGTCGACGAGGTGGCGGTCAGCCTGGGCGCCCAGGTCAGCGAGGGCGCGGTGCTGGTGAAGCTCTCGCCGGCGGCCTAGGTCAGCCGTTTCTCAGCAGGGCCACCGTGCCCTGCCCGCCGTCGGCGCAGATGGAGACGATGGCGTGGGCGCCCTTGGGCAGGGCCGAGAGCTCCTTCACCGCCTGGCTGAGGATCCGCGCGCCGGTGGCGCCGAACGGATGGCCGATGGCGGTCGAGCCGCCGTTAGGGTTCAGCCGCTCCATCGGGAACCGGCCCAGCTTCGCCGTCACCTTGGCCTTGGTCTTCAGGAATTCCGGATCCTGGAGCGCCTTGATGTGGCTGGCGACCTGGGCGGTGAAGGCCTCGTGCAGCTCCCAGAGCGCGACGTCCTCATAGGTCAGGCCGTTGCGGGCCAGCAGGCGCGGGATCGCATAGGCCGGCGCCATCAGGAGGTACTCGTCGAACAGGTCGATGGCGTTGACCTCATAGTCCACCAGCCGCGCCCGCGGCGCCTCGGCGGGCAGGCGCTTCAGCCCCTCGGCGCTCGCCACCCACATGGCGGCGGCGCCGTCGGTCAGCGGACTGGAGTTGCCGGCGGTGAGCGTGCCCGCGCCCGAGTGATCGAAGGCCGGTTTCAACCGCCCCAGGGCTTCCATCGAACTGTCCGGCCGGATGATCCCGTCGCGGCCGATCTCGTCCATCCGCAGCACCAGGTCGTCGAAGAAGCCGGCCTGCCAGCCGGCGGCGGCCTTCTGGTGACTGGCCAGCGCCAGTTCGTCCTGCGCTTCGCGACTGACGGCCCAGCCCTTGGCCATGTCCTCGGTGTGCTCGCCCATCGACTTGCCGGTGGCGCGGTTCTTGATCTGCGGGATGAACAGGCGGATGTCGCTGAACTTCGTCCGGGTCAGCGCGCTCCAACGCTGGCCGCCGCTGCGGGCCTCCATGAACCGGCGCAGGTCGTCCGAAAGCTCAGGCGACAGGCCGATCTGGATGCGGCTCATGGCCTCGGCGCCGCCCACCAGGGCGAGCTCGCGGCCGCGGCCGTCCAGCATGCCGGCGGCCTGGAAGGCGCCCATCATGCTGGTGGAGCAGGCCATGATCGTCGAGGACGCCGGGATGGTCGGGTCGCCGCCCGACGCCACCAGCGCCTCGCGCGCGAGGTTGGATATGGTGAGGTTCGGGATCACCGCGCCCCAGTTCATCAGGTCGGGCCGCCCGCCTTTGGCCAGCATGGCCTTCACCACCGGGACGGAAAGGTCCAGCGCGTCCATCTTCGCGAGCGCGCCGCCGGCCTTGGCGAACGGCGTGCGGACGCCGGCGACGAACCAGATGTCGGGGCGCTCCGACGTTGAGGTCCTGGGTGAAGCGGCGCGAGCTTTCGGTGCGACGGCCATGCGGCGGGTCTCCTGATCCGCCCGTTAGATGGCCCTCAGGGCTTGGCTTTGGAAGCCGCCTTCGCCTGCGCCAAGCCTACTTCCTTTGCGCCGCTTCGGCGGCGCGGGCGCCGGCCAGGATGTTCGGCAGCGAATAGTTCCCCTCGTGGCAGGCGAACTCGTAGAGCGGCTTGTTGATCCGATAGAGCGAGTACTCCGCCAGCCAGGGCGCCGTGTAGGTCGCCGGATCGATCACCGTGTACTGGTAGAGCAGCTCGGTCTTCGAGACGCGGGTGTAGCGCTCGATCACCTTGGCCTTGCTGGAGACGAACAGCGTCGGGAACGGCCGGATCGTGTCCTTGGCCGGCAGGCCGATGGTCTCCACCACCAGGGTCTCGCCCTCCCAGTGGGCGATGGAATCGCCCAGCAGCCCGGCCAGCAGCAGGGGCCCGTGCTGGTCGGTGAAGGGCACGATCCGCAGGTCCGGCCCGTATTCCGACAGGATCACCACCGCGTCCTTGGTCTGAAGGATCTGGCGCGGGTTGATGTCGCTGGTGCTGGTGACCGGCGGCTGGCCCCAGCCGACGACGCAGCGCTCCCAGTTCGGCCGCGCCTCCGGGTTGTCCTTCGGGAAGGGTGGCTCGGTCGTCGTGGCGAGCAGGCCTTCGATGAACCGCATCTGCCCGCGCATGCCGCGCGTCAGCGGCAGCATGCCGTCGGCCGGCTGCACGACCTGGCGGGTGTGGTACTGCCCCTGTACCAGCGCCGGTTCGTTTCGGTAGGGATCGGCGCGGGTCTCCGCGACCTCCGGGTCCTCGGAGAAGATCGCCAGCTTGCCGGCCTCCGCATTGACCTTGCGCGCGAAGGCTTCGGCCTCCGCCTTCGGCAGGACCAGGCTCGGCGTATCGGGACGGGCTTCCATCGGCAGCAGGAAATGGGTGTTCCAGACGCCGCCCAGGTCGGGCTGGCCGAAGGCGTTCTTCGGCGCGTGGTAGTCGGCGGCCCCGGCGCTCCCGGCGGCCAGCGCCACAAGCGCGGCGATCAGCGCAGCCTTCATCTTCCGTCCGCCCCCGCAACCAGCCCGGCGTCATGCAGGCGACCGATCTCGCCGGACGACAGCCCCAGCACATCGCCCAGCATCTCGTCCGTATGCTGGCCAAGCCTCGGCGCCGGCTTCACCGGCTGGCGCGCGTCGGGCAGCACCGTGCCCATGGCGCCCGGCGCGATATAGTCGCGGCCGCTGGGATGGCGGATCGTCTGGAAGAGCGGGTTGTCCTTATAGAGACGCCGATCCTCCAGCGCCTCCACCATGGTCTGGTAGGCGCCCCAGGTGACCCCGCCGGCGTCCAGCGCCGGGGTCAGCGCCGCGGCGTCCTGGGCCGCGAAGGCCCGCTCGAACAGGGGATAGAGCCGGTCGCGATGGGTGAAGCGCAGGCCCTCGTCGGCGGCGAATGAGACGCCGAGCTCTGCCTCCACGGCGGCGACATCTCCGGTGATCCCTAGGGCGTCTAACGCCTTGGACCATTGGCGCGGCGTCACACAGAGCAGCATCAGCCGCTGGCCGTCGCGAGTGACGAAGTCCCGGCCGAAGGCCCCGTAGAGATCGTTGCCCATGCGCGGCCGGGGCTGGCCGGTCATCAGGGTCTCGCCGGCGAAGCCGAGGTTGGCCATGGTCGCCGCGCCGACGTCGGACAGCGGCACACGGATCTCGCGCCCGCCCTCGCCGCGCAGCCGCGCCACCAGCGCCGCCAGCAGGGCGAAGGCGGAATAGGCCCCGGTCAGCAGGTCCCAGGCGGCCAGCACATGGTTCACAGGCCGCGGGTCGTCCGTTGGGCCCGTCATCAGCGGCAGGCCGAGCGCGGAATTGATCGTGTAGTCCATGCCTTGCGATCCGTCGGCCCAGCCCATGACCCGCACGCAGATCAGGTCGCGGTTGAGCGCGCTCAGCGTCGCATAGGAGAGGAAGCCCTCCACCGGAAAATTGGTCACGAACATTGCGCCGTTTTGGGCGCCGTTCCGGCCGTCTCCGGACGCCGCCAGGCGCTGGGCGATCTCACGGCCTTCCGGGCGGGACAGGTCCAGGGCGACGGACTTCTTGCCCTTGTTCAGCCCCTCCCAATAGAGGCTGTCGCCGGCTTCCGTGAGCGGCCAGCGCCGGAAGTCCGGCCCACCGCCGATCTGGTCGAAGCGGATCACCTCGGCGCCCATCTGCGCCAGATAGAGCCCGCAGGTGGGCCCGGCCACGAAGGCCGACCCCTCCACCACACGCAGGCCTTTCAGGAGGTCGTACATCTGGGTCCCGTCCGTCGTCTGTAAGTCGCCGCCGCGCCGCCGGACGGATGCATTCTACTTCACCAGTTCGCCGACCTCGGCCACCTCTTCGGGTGTCAGTTCCCAGGCGGCGGTGGCGGCGTTGGCGGCGACCTGCTCGGGGCTGGTGGCGCCGGCGATCACCGAGGACACCACCTCGTGGCCCAGCAGCCAGGCGAAGGCCAGCTCCAGGATGGTGTGGCCGCGGTCCTGAGCCCAGGCCTCCAGCTTCTCCACCTTGTCGAAGTTCTTGTCGCTCAGCGCC
>JAFEDM010000228.1 GCA_018241625.1 Pseudomonadota bacterium
TGCTGGTGATGACCGCCTATTTCCAGTCGCTGCGCCTGGGCCTCGTGGCCCTGTCGGCCGCGCCGGCCGGTCTGGCCGGCGCGCTGGTCCTGCTGCTGCTGACCGGCACGAGCATCAACCTCGAAAGCTTCATGGGGATGATCATGGTGGTCGGGGTGGCGCTGGCCAACGCCATCCTGCTGGTCACCTTCGCCGAGCGGCGCCGGCGCGAGGGCGTCGACGCCTTCCAGGCCGCTCAGGAGGCGGCCCGCGAGCGCCTGCGCCCGATCCTGATGACCTCGCTGGCGATGATCGCGGGAATGATCCCCATGGCCCTGGCCCTGGGCGGCGGCGGCGAGACCGCGCCGCTGGGCCGCGCGGTGATCGGCGGCCTGGCCCTGGCGACCCTCGCCACCCTGTTCGTGCTGCCGGTGGTGTTCGGCCTGGTCCAGCGCCGCGCCCACCTGGGCTCCATCTCCCTCGACCCCGACGACCCGGCCCGTTCGGCCGCCACAGTTGCGGAAGCGACGTCATGATGTCTTCGACCCTGCGGGCGCCGATCCTGGCGCCCCTGATCCTTGCCGGCGCGCTCGCAGCCTGCTCGCCGAAGCCCGCGCCGGCCTCGGGCGCCGACAAGCCGCAGTCGGTCGGGGTGGTCCCGGTGGCCAGCGGCGTCCTGTCGGCCACCCTGGCGCTGCCGGGCCAGCTGCTGCCCTACGAAAGCGTCGACCTCTATCCGAAGGTCACCGGCTTCATCCGCGAACTGCCGGTCGACCGCGGCTCGGTGGTGAAGGCCGGCCAGGTGCTGGTCCGCCTCTCCGCCCCGGAGCTCGGCGCGCAGAAGGAGCAGCTGGCCGCGGCCTTGCGCGCCGCCCAGGCCAAGCAGGCGCAGGACCGCGCCACCTATGAGCGCCTCGCCAACGCGGCCAAGACGCCGGGCGTGGTCGCGGAGAACGACGTGGACGTGGCCCGCCAGCTCGCCGCCGCCGACGAGGCCCAGGTGGCCTCAGTCCGCGAATCCATGCGCAGCGCCGCCCAGCAGGAATCCTATCTGGAGATCCGCGCGCCCTTCGCCGGCGTGGTCACCGCCCGCAACCTGCATCCCGGCGCCCTGGTCGGCCCGACGGGAGGGCCTGGCGCCGGCGGCGCGCCGATCCTGTCGCTGGTCAAGGACGACCGCCTGCGTCTCACCGTGGCGGTGCCAGAGGCCGACGCCCAGGACCTGAAGGTGGGCCAGTCGGTCTCCTTCACCACCCCGAGCGCGCCGGGCCGCACCTTCCAGGCGCCGGTCGCGCGCATCGCCCGCGCCCTCGATGCGCGGACGCGCAGCATGATGGTCGAGCTCGACGTGCCGAACGCCGGCCACGAGGTGCGCGCCGGCGAGTTCGCCACCGTGCAGTGGCCGGTGCAGCGCAGCTATCCGACCCTGCAGGTGCCGACCTCGGCCGTGGCCAACGACCAGCAGCGGCAGTTCGTGATCCGTGTGGCGAACGGGGTGACGAGCTGGGTGGACGTGACCACCGGCATGACCAACGACGGCAAGGTGGAGGTGTTCGGCAAGCTCGCCGCCGGCGACAGCGTGGTCAAGCGCGCCACCGACGCCCTGGCCAGCGGAACCCACGTCCAGCCGGTGGCCGCCAAGTGAGCTGATGGAACACCAGGACCTGCTCTCGGGGTTCGTGCGGCTGCACATCCTGCACCACGCGGTGGAGGGTGAGGTCTACGGCCAGCAGATGATCGAGGAGCTGGCCCACCACGGCTACCGCCTGAGCCCCGGAACCCTCTATCCCATGCTCCACGCCATGGAGCGGCGCGGCTACCTGACCTCGGAAAAGGTCCGCCTGGAGCGCACCTACCGCCGCGTCTACCGCGCGACCCCGGCCGGCGCGGCGGCGCTCGCCGAAGCGCAGGGCAAGCTGCGCGAGCTGTTCCGGGAGCTCATTCACGTCGGGTAGGGATCCCGCTGAACCGGTTTCGCCGGGCCGGCGAACACGGCAGACTGCGGTCATCCGAAGCGGCGGGGCCAGCATGCGCAAGGAACGATTGGGCGCCTTCACCGACGGGGTGGTGGCGATCATCATCACCATCATGGTGCTGGAGCTGAAGACGCCGCACGGGTCCCGGCTGTCCGACCTGGCGCCCATGCTGCCGGTGCTGCTCAGCTATGTGCTGAGCTTCGTCTATGTCGCCATCTACTGGAACAATCACCACCACATGCTCAGCCTCTGCGAGCACGTGGACGGACCCGTCCTCTGGGCCAACATGCACTTGCTGTTCTGGCTGTCCCTGGTGCCTTTCGCGACCTCCTGGCTGAGCGACAGCCATGCGGCGGCGGCGGCGGTGGCGGTCTATGGCGGGGTGCTGATCATGGCCGGCCTGGCCTACACCATCCTGGTGCGCCTGCTGATCCGCCTGCATGGCCCCGACTCCGACATCGCCCGGGCCATGGGCTACGACATCAAGGGCGTCATCTCGCTGGTGGTCTACGCCGCCGCCATCGCACTCGCCTTCGTCCGGCCGGTCGCCTCCCTCGGCCTCTATGTCGCCGTGGCGGCGATGTGGTTCATTCCCGACCGGCGCGTCGAAAGGATGATCCACGAAACCGATCAAGCTTAGGCATAGCGTCGCTGCGGATTACAGCGGCGAGATGACACATCAATATTAGTTCCCTATAGACCTACTTCTGGTCACATGGGATGCCCCTCAGATCTTACAGTCGCGCTTGAACGACTGCACGTGAACGCGTCGCGGATTCGGAAAAGCTCGACTATTCTCGCTGCCGGCTTGGCCGCGGCGGCGATTTCGCTCGGCCTGGCGGAAGCCGCCGTCCACGTCGAGGCGCTGCATGGACCGCTGGACCGCCATGGCCTGCTGGGCGAGGTCGCCGGCCTGGCGCAGCCGCGCCCCGCGCCCGCCACGGTCACCCGCACGGTCTGGGTGGGCGTGGACCTCGACGGCGACGGCCAGCCGGACGTCGCCAACCCCACCGGCCATGCGCCGCGCGGCGTCGACGCCTATGGCGAAGGCTGCTTCCACGCCTCCCGCGACGGCGGGGCGCGCGAGCACGAGGGCGTCGACTACGTGGCCCGGGCCGGCCAGGCGGTCACCGCGCCGATCTCCGGCTACGTGTCCAAGATCGGCTACGCCTATCCGGACAACCAGATCCTGAAGTTCGTCGAGATCGACAACCCCGCCCTGCACGTGACGGCGCGGGTGTTCTACGTGGATCCCGAGGTGGCGGTCGGCGATGCGGTCGCCATCGGCCATCCCATCGGCACGGCGCACAGCCTGCAGCAGCGCTATCGCGGGATCACCGACCACGTCCACCTGGAGATCGCCGAGAGCGGCCGGAAGGTCGACGCGCAACGCCTGATCGTCGCGCGCAACGAGACCGTGCCGGTCGAGGCGGCCGGCGACTGAACGCCCAGTTGGGCGGCGGGCGACGTCGCCCGCCGGCCGCGCCAAGGCGCCCAGCCACAGCCGTCGGGGGCGCCCCAGGGAAACGCGTACTGAGACGCAGCCTCGCGGCCGCGCTTAGAACATCCCCCTGCGCCGATTGAAGGCGTGGAAGAGCACCAGCAGGGCCACGGCGCCGAGGGTCGCGACCATCACCGAGTAGAGGTTCAGGCCGGTGACGCCGGTATGGCCGAACTGGGTGGCCACGAAGCCGCCGATGAAGGCGCCGACGACGCCGAGCAGCAGGTCGCGGATCATGCCGCTGCCGCGGCGGTTGACGAGCATGCTGGCGATGAAACCCGCCACCAGGCCCAGGACGATCCAGGCAAGAATTGACATGAGCGTGTCTCCCTAACCGGCGGTCTGCCGGCGATGGGGCTCAAAGCCACCGCATGGGCGTTCGGTTCCGCCGGTCGTGCGCGCCTTGTTGTGAACGCGGTTTCGACGCAACCTTCGCCATGGGAGAGCGTTCTCATCTCGCGTGTCCGACGCCAAAAGGAGATAATTCCGTGCGCAACAAGCTTATCGCGACCGTCGTGTGCTCGGCCCTGGCCGCGACCGCGCTCGCGCCCACCGCCGCCATGGCCGAACGCCACAAGGTGCGGGTCTGCCGCGATGTGAGCAGCCGCGGCGCGCGCAACACCGGCACCGCGGTCGGCGCGGTCGGCGGCGCCCTGGCCGGCAACGCGCTGGCCAGCGGCGGCGGCAAGACCGGCGGCACCATCCTGGGCGCCGTGGCCGGCGGCGTGATCGGCCACCAGGTGGCCAAGCACAACGCGACCCACCGCGAATGCCATTGGGAGTGGCGCGACTAGTCGCCGCTTCGGTCAGTCGTCCGTCTTTGGAATGAGTTGTACCGCCACGGGCTCGGCGAGCCGCGTCCAGCCCGTGGCGATCGCTGCATTGCTCTCGCGCGCCTCGCGCCCTTCGGCCAATGACCAGGTGATGTGGAAGGTCCCACCGTCCGGACGGACGGTCGAACCGTCGATCGCCACCACCAAAGCCTGAACACCCGCGCCGTCGTCGGCCGCGCCGACGATCTCGGCTTTGACACCGCCCGGCACGACCGCGTCTCGATCCCCGAACTTCAGCGTCACATGGTGGGCGACCACCAGCGGATAGCGTGGCGGGAAGCGCGCCAGCAGGGCGGCGCGCTGGCCCGCAGCCACCAGCCAGCCGGTGTAGAAACGCGTCGGATCGGTCACTTGTCCTCTCTGGCTGCATATTCCCCGGTTGGCGCCAGGCCCGGAAGGGTTATCGTCGATAAGCCAGCCGCCCGTCAGAGGCGGATCCAAGCCCCGGGAGACGCGCATGAAGTTCACCTGGTTCAACCTGATGCCCTGGCCATATCTCCCGGACGACTTCCGGGAGACCAACCGCTCGGTCTGGGTGGACATCGACCAGCGCCTGTTCGACCCGGCCAAGAGCCACGCGGTCTACAACACCTACATGGACCTGCTGGAGTACGCCGACACGCTGGGTTTCGACGGGGTCGGCGTGAACGAACATCACCAGAACGGCTACGGCATCATGCCCAGCCCGAACATCATCGCCGCCGGCCTGGCGCGCCGGACCAAGGACGCGGCCATCGTGGTGCTGGGCAACTCCATCGCCCTCTACAACCCGCCGATCCGCGTGGCCGAGGAGTTCGCCATGCTGGACTGCATCTCCGGCGGGCGGCTGGTGGCCGGCTTCCCGGTCGGGACGTCGATGGACACCAACTATTGCTACGGCCAGATCCCCAGCCTGACGCGCGAGAAGTACCAGGAAGCCCACGACCTGATCATCAAGGCCTGGACGACGCGCGAGCCCTTCGCCTGGAACGGCCGCTACAACAAGCTGCGGCACGTCAACATCTGGCCCAGGCCCATCCAGCAGCCGCATCCGCCGGTGCACATCCCGGGCGGCGGCTCAGTGGAGACCTACGACTTCTGCCTCGATAACACCTACAGCTACTCCTACCTCAGCTTCTCCGGCTACCTGCGGGCCCAGGCGCTGATGAACGGCTACTGGAAGCGGGTGGAGGAGCGCGGGGTCGACAAGAGCCCGTACCGCGCCGGCTTCGCCCAGACGATCCTGGTGGCGGACACGGACGAAGAGGCCGAGCGGCTCTATTCCGAGCACGTCAGCTACTTCTACAACCGCTGCCTGCACGTCTATCCGGGCTTCGCCGACGCGCCGGGCTATCGCACGATCAAGACCATCCAGACGGGCGCCTTGTCACAATACGCCCCGCCGCGCGGCGGCTATGCGACGCTGACCTGGAAGGAGCTGACCGAGCAGGGCCATGTGATCGCGGGCAGCCCCGAGACCGTGCGCCAGCGGATGGAAGACCTGATCAAGGGCCTGAACGTCGGAAACATCTTCTGCCTGATGCACGTCGGGAACATGCCGGCCGACAAGTGCATGTATTCCACCAAGCTGTTCGCCGAAAAGGTGATGCCCAAGCTGAAGGCCATGTTCCCGAGCTGGGCGCCGGACTACGTCGACGACAACCGCTTCTGGACCAGCCCGCTGAAGGACCAGGTCACGGCCGGCCGCCTGCCCAAGGAAGCGCCGACCGCGGCCGATCTGAAGAAGACCTATGCGCTGGAGGCGGGCGAATGATCGAGCTCAAGACCGTCGAGACCCGCCACGTCCCGGTCCGCTATTTCGAGGGCGGGTCCGGTCCGGCCCTCGTCTTCCTGCACGGCGCGGGCGGCCTCACCGCCGAGGATCCGTTCCTCGCCGAACTGGCGAAGACGCATCATGTCTACGCCCCGCTGGTCCCCGGCTATGGCGACAGTGAGGAATGCCCCGAAATCCGCGACATGCTGGATTTCACCCTGCACACCTGGGACGTGGTCGAGGCGCTGGGGCTCAAGGACCCGATCCTCGTCGGCCACTCCATGGGCGGCATGATCGCCGCGGAGATGGCGGCCATCGCGCCCAACGACGTCTCGCGCCTGGCCCTGATCGCGCCGGCCGGCCTGTGGGACGACGACCATCCGATCCCCGACCTGTTCGCCACCCTGCCGTTCGAGATGCCGGCGCTGCTGTTCCACGACGCCGTGGCCGGCGCGGCGATGCTGACCGCCGGGCGCGACGTCGAGGACCCTGGCTTCCTGCAGGCCTACCTCGTCACCAACGCCCGCCAGCTCGGCATGGCCGGGCGCATCCTGTTCCCGATTCCGGAACGTGGGCTCCAGCAGCGCCTCTACCGGATCAAGGCGAAGACGGTCCTGATCTGGGGCGACAGCGACAAGCTGATCCCGCCGGCCTACGCCCACGCCTTCAAGAAGGGCATCGCGGGGTCGCAGCTCGTCTCCATCCCCGAGGCCGGCCACATGGTGATCCTGGAAAAGACGGCGCAGGTGGCGGAGGCGGTGGGTTCGCTTGGCTGATCCTTCTCCCCTTGCGGGAGAAGGATACTTACTCCACCTCCGGCTTCTTCAGGCGGCGCCGGTTGATGTGCGCCTCCGGCGCCGGGCCGCCGCGTTCGGGCGGCGCGCCCTTGAAGTAGAAGCGTTGCCACGAGGCTTTAAGCGCCTCTGGGTCGCGGGCGTCGAGCTTCTCGTTGAACTCGGCGCGCAGGCGCGACCAGACCTCGTACTGGTCCTTCAGCTCCGGTTCGCTATCCAGCTTGCGGATCACCGGCTCGATGCGCTCCAGCTTGCGGTCCTCGACCACCTGGATGAAGCAGAACGGCTCGCCCTTCTCGAAGCGCACGCGGCCGGGCGCCGTGAACAGCCAGTTCATGGTGAAGGGGAACGGCAGCCAGTCGGTCTCCACCAGGCCGCTCAGCGCCTGAATGCCGTGCTTGGCGCCGTTCGGCGGCCCGGAGACCTGCACCGCCCAGCCCGGCGGCGTGCGGAACAGGTAGCCGGTATGGAAGGTCAGCGTCCCATAGGCGAAGTGCGAGCGCACCAGATGGCCGAGGTCCGCGCCCGTGACGTCCGGGATCACCTTCAGGTCGGCGGCCGCCTGGCCACCGTTCCATTCCGCGGTGAAGCCGGTCGGACAGAGCAGCTCCCAGCCCGAGGTGTTGGCCATGGTCAGCGGCAGGCAGCGGTAGGGCGAGCGTCCCGCGAAGCCGTCCATCCAGGCCCGGTCCGGCCGACCGGGAACCATCTCCGGCGGATCGGCGATGGTCGGGAAGCATTCGAGCTGCATGGGGCTCCAGGGCGTTCTCTGGGTTTGACCGAGGCTCCCGAAGGGCCCCTGCGCGCACTACATGCCACTCATGTCCGCCGCCCTCCAACCTTCGCTTTTCGAGACCCCTCCGGCCGCGCCCGAAGGCTTCCGCTACCAGCCGGAATTCCTCTCGCCGGAGGAGGAGGCGCGGCTGCTCGCCTGGATGGCGACCCTGCCGTTCGAGGCGTTCCTGTTCCGCGGCTACGAGGGCAAGCGCCGCGTGATTTCCTTCGGCTGGAAATATGACTTCACCCGCAGCCACCTGGTGAGCGCCGGCGTCATGCCGGACGAGCTGCTGACGGTGCGTGAGCGGGCGGCGGCGTTCGCCGGGCTGAGGGGCGAAGACCTGCAGCAATGCCTGATCAACGAATACCTGCCCGGCGCGCCGATCGGCTGGCACCGGGACCGGCCGGCGTTCGAGACGGTGCTGGGCATCTCGCTGAAGTCTCCGGCGCCCTTCCGATTCCGCCGGGAAGTCGGCGACGGCTTCGAACGGATGGCGGTGGAGGTCGCGCCGCGCTCGATCTACGCCCTTACCGGCCCGGCGCGCACGGAGTGGGAGCACTCCA
>JAFEDM010000229.1 GCA_018241625.1 Pseudomonadota bacterium
CGGCGGGTGAAGGCAGTCCTCAACCGCCTGCTGTGGAACGAGGCCGAAGGCGACCAGGAAGAGTACGACGTCCTCTACGAGGACCTCGAAGCCCGCCTCTGGGAGATCGAGGACGCCCCAGGCTTCGCCGACCTGCCCATCGAGGTCCTGGCCGGCCAGCTCGCCAAGGACATGCGCCTCTCCGGCGAACTGGTCGTCACCACCGCCGAGGCCTTCACGCCGGCCAACACCGGCGAACAACCCCTACTCGCCGACACCGGCTGACCCCCAACTGTCATCCCGGAAAGCGCGGCACGCGCTTATCCGGGACCCATGAACACCCGGCCGCCGGAATGATCGCCGCGGCGAGTCTTCCGCCCGTCCTGCAATACGGAGCCTATGGGTCCCGGATAAGCCGCTGCGCGTCATTCCGGGATGACACCGGTTGGACGCGGGAAGAGGCTTCGAGAATTCTTTGAACCCCCCTGTCGGGGCCGGATAGGCTGGGGCGTCCTAGGCTCGAACCCCCGGAAGCATCGTCATGCTCTACGCCCTGCTCTGCTACCACTCCGAAGAGGTGGTCTTCTCCTGGTCGAAGGAGCACGACGCCCAGGTCATGGACCAGCTGCATGCGGTGCATGAACGCCTGGCCGTCCAGGGGAAACTCGGCCCGTCGCTGCGCCTGCTGCCCACCACCGCGGCCACCACCCTTCGCAAGAGCGAGCCGCCACTGGTGATCGACGGCCCGTTCGCCGAGACCAAGGAACAGCTGCTGGGCTTCTATGTCGTCGATTGCGAGAACCTCGACGAGGCGCTGGGCATCGCCAAGGAACTGGGCGTGGCCAATCCCGGCGGCGCCTACGAGATCCGCCCGATCCTGCTCTACAACCGTAGCGCCCTGCCCCAGGACTCGCTTGAGGCCGCCGGATGAGCGAGGACTTCGCCTGGATCGACGCGGCGCTGACCTCGGCGCGCCCCCAGGCGATCGGGGCCCTGCTCCGCTACTTCCGCGATCTCGACACCGCCGAGGAGGCCTTCCAGGAGGCCTGCCTGCGCGCCCTGCGCAACTGGCCGCAAAAGGGCCCGCCGCGCGACCCGGCCGCCTGGCTGATCATGGTCGGGCGCAACGCCGCCCTGGACGGGGTGCGCAAGACCTCGCGCCAGACCGAGCTGCCGCCCGAGGACGCGATCTCCGACGTCGACGACGTCGAGACGCCCATGGCCGAGCGCCTGGACGGGCAGCACTACCGCGACGACATCCTGCGGCTGATGTTCATCTGCTGCCATCCGGAGCTGCCGGCGACCCAGCAGATCGCCCTGGCGCTGCGCATCGTCTCGGGCCTGTCGGTGAAACAGATCGCCCGCGCCTTCCTGGTGTCCGAAGCCGCCATGGAGCAGCGGATCACCCGCGCCAAGGGCCGCATCGCCAAGGCCGAGACGCCCTTCGAAACCCCGGGGCCGGTGGAGCGCGCCGAGCGGCTCGCCGCCGTCATGGCCATGGTCTATCTGGTGTTCAACGAGGGCTACACCGCCGCGGGCGAGGCCGGCGAGGCGCGCGCGGCCCTGGCCGACGAAGCGATCCGGCTGGCGCGGCTGCTGTTGCGGCTATTCCAGACCGAGCCGGAGGTGATGGGCCTGACGGCGCTGGTGCTGCTCAAGCATTCGCGCGCCAAGGCTCGGTTCGACGCCGAGGGCGCCGCGATCCTGCTGGAAGACCAGGACCGCGGCCTTTGGAACCGCGAGCTGATCGCCGAGGGCCTGGCGCTGATCGACAAGGCCATGCGCCACAACCGGCCCGGACCCTATCAGGTGCAGGCGGCGATCGACGCCCTGCACGCCCGCGCGTCGCGCTTCGAGGATACGGATTGGGCGCAGATCGAGGCGCTCTACTCCGCCCTGGAGCGGATGACGCCCTCGCCGGTGATCACGCTGAACCGCGCCGTGGCCGCCAGCAAGGCGCGCGGCGCCGCGGACGCCCTGGCGATGATCGAACCCCTGGCGCAGCCGCTCGACGGCTACTTCTACTTCCACGGCACGCGGGGCGCCTTCCTGCTGGAGCTCGGCCGTGAGGGCGAGGCTCGCCAGGCCTTCGACCGCGCCATCGCCCTCGCCAACACCGCCGCGGAGGCCGCCCACATCCGCGGCCAGATCGACCGGCTGACGGCGGACGTCCGCAAGAAGGCAGGCTAGGATCCCCCGAACGGGAGCGACGCTGGATGCCTCAACCTCTACCGCAACACGGAACCGCCTGGCCCGAGCTGAAGGACAGGATGCTGGGCTACGCGGCCGGCGACGTGGCCTGGCGCGAGGGCAAGACCGCCGTCTACGTGTTCAACGCCGGCCCCGAGGTCGAGCAGGTGCAGAAGGAGGCCTACGCCCTCTTCCAGTCCGAGAACGGCCTGGGCCCGGCGGCCTTCCCCAGCCTGAAGCGGATGGAGGAAGAGGTCGTGGGCTTCGGCCTGTCCCTGCTGCATGGGCCGGACGGCGCGGCCGGCGCCATCACCTCGGGCGGCACCGACTCCATCACCATGGCGGTGAAGGCCGCCCGCGACTTCGCCCGCAAGCGCAAGGGCGTCAAAGGCCCGCTCAACGTCGTCCTGCCGCGTTCGGCGCACCCGGCGTTCGACAAGGCCTGTGCGGTGATGGAGATCGAGGTCCGGCGCACCGCGCTCAAGGACTACCTCGCCGATCCGGACGCCATGGCCGCGGCCGCCGACGCCGCGACGGTGATGATCGTGGGCTCCGCGCCCAACTTCCCCTATGGCCTGATCGACCCGATCGCGGCGCTTTCCGACCTCGCCCTCAAGCGCGACCTCTGGCTGCATGTCGACGCCTGCGTCGGCGGCTACATCGCGCCCTTCGTGCGGATGAACGGGGCGGACATCC
>JAFEDM010000022.1 GCA_018241625.1 Pseudomonadota bacterium
CTTCGACAAGGTGCTTGGCGTGGCGTCGATCCCGGCCACGACGGGCTGGTACGCGGCGGGCACGCCTTCTGTAGGCCAGGCGCAGAACCTCGCAATCCCGTTCGCGCTCTCCAGCGCGACTACGCTCTACGCCTGCGCCGTCACCCGCGCCACGCCGACCTTCAGTTCGACCTCCGACCTGTCGTTCGGCTTCCGCATCCTGCGGAACTAGGCCGTCATGAAGCGCCTGTTCCTTCTCCTCGCGGCGGTCTTCGCGTTCGCGCTGCCGTGCGCGGCGCCGACCGCTGCGCTTGCGCAGTCGCCGGCGGCGCGTGTCGTCATCCTTGGCAAGAAGGTCACGCCTCAGGGCGGCGCTGGCGGTGGCGGTGGCGGCGGCTCGTTCACCACGCTCGATCCGGCGAACACCGGCGGCACGCTGAGCGGCGGGAACCTGACCTTCACCACGGCCGCGAGCACCCAGGGCTCGCGAAGCATTTCGACCCTCCCAGCGTCCGGCTGCACGCACGCCGAGGTGAAGCTCAACGCGACCTTCGCCGGCACGCTCGGCATCGCGACGGCATCCCATGCTACATCCGGCGGCAGCAGCTGGATCGGCTCAGGCACCAACGACAGCATCGGCGTCAACAACAACTCCCAGCTGATGTACAACGTCAGCCAGAACGGGACGGTCACGCCGAGCTTTACGTTCACTTCCGGTCATACGATCGCGGTTGAGGTCGACCAGACCGCCAAGACGATCAGCTTCAATGACAATGGCGCCGGCTGGTCGACTCCAGCGCCTTACAACTCGACGCCAAACCTGGCCGGCTCGCTCTACTTCGCGGTGGAAATCGACGCCAACAACGCCAGCGGCTACACGCTCAACTTCGGGTCCTCGGCCTGGGTCGTGACGCCGACAACCCGTAGCGGAAACCCCTGCGTGGGGCTCACCTGACATGGAAAAGCTGAACGCCCGCGGCCGCTCGCGGCGCGCCCTGCTGCTCGGGATTTCGGCGCTGTCCGGCGCCGCCGTCGCCGGCCACCTGCTGCGCAAGCCGCCAGCGACAGTGGCTGCGTCCGTGCCGCCGTCGCCCACCGCCCCGACCCAGTTCGTCATCGGCGCCTACGCCCAGCCCGCCAGCAGCTTCGCGAACTGGCAGCGTCGCGGGATCACCCACCAGTTTTCGGTGGCGCCGGACTTCCAGGGCGACACGGCCACGGCCTGGTTCGCCGCGGCGACGACCTACAGTCAGAAGTTGGTCGTCGGCGGTCGCTACCTTGCGGACGGCGGCTGGCCAGCGGGCGGCGTGGGTTCGGGCTGGCCAGCCAACAAGCCGAACCACTACGTCGAGGCCCAGACAAACACGCTCATCGTCGCGGAGATGCCGCAGGATGAGTATGACCTGAACGGCCCAAGCCCGTCGGTAGTCGACGCTGAAATCGCGCTCATGCGCCAGCAGGGCAACACCAAGCCTGTGTTCATGAGCCTGCGGAACAACACCGCGAACGCGATCCTGAACTCCGACCCGACGCCCTACTATGGCGACGCGAACGTGACCTGGTTCGGGTCGGACAACTACCCGATGCAGGGCCAAGAGCCCTTCATGTTCGGCGACTACTACTACGACAGCCAAGGTGTGCTTCACCCAGGGCCGTTCTGCACCATGTCGGGCCACGCGGCGCAGATGATGGCGGCGGCGGGGAAGGTTCCGTTCCAGTTCATCTCGACTGGCCGCGTGACTGATAGCGGCGGCGTCCCCTACGCTCGCGCCGACGCGGCCATGTGGCGCATCCAGGCTTGGGACAGCATCATCGGCGGGGCCGCCGGCCTGATCTGCTTTGCGACATACAGCGGCAGCGCCGGGTTCATCCAGGACGACACTTCGACGCTGGAGGAGGGCTATCTCGCCGACCTGACGGCGAAGCTCGCAATTCTGCAAAACCAGCCTGGCGGCAATGTCCTGATGGACACTGTGAACGGCGGCCGTCGGCCGTACACGGTGATCGACGGCCCCACCACGAACGGGTCTGGCGTCAATCCGACTTGGCCAACGACGCAGCCGTCGTTCAACGCCCAGGTCGGAAACCAGCTTCCGGCGTGGTTCCGTGCCGCCACGATCGTGGTGGGATCCGAGACCTTCCGTATCGTCCTGAACCTTCACCCCACGCTGTCGAAAACGCTCACCTATGCGCCTTTCAGCATCACCGGCATGGTCTTCGCGCCTGGCCAGGTGTCATGCTTCAAGGCCTCGCAGCCGACCGTCGATATTTTCGCGACCCCCGCTATCCAGACGATCTCACCGGGCAATGGTTGGACCGGCGCGAAATACTCCGGCTACGCCGGTGGCGTGGCGCTGTCGGCCATCACCCGCGTAACCGCCCAGCCGGAGGGGTTCTTCGGCCAGTGGTCGTCGCGCATCGTCGGTCAGCAATACATCGACGTCTTGACTGGGCCGGACGCCGGCAGCGTAAAGCTGTGGGTCGAAGGGAACTCCGTCACCCAGACCCAGCGCACCTTGCGCACCGAGACCGACCCGAACGGCGTCAGCCATTTCGTCTACGCCTTCAGCTTCCTCGTGCAGACCGCCGCCACGGCCGGCGAGATCGCGATCTTCGCCGACATTATCCCGTCCGATGGCTCGATGCAGACCCGCCGCATCGGCTTCAACGAGGTGGGCTACAACGGCGATTGGGCGCTGAGCCTGTGGCCGCGCGCTACTCAGTTCAGCAACACCTATGACGTGGGCTCGGGCCGCACCTATTCGACCCTGGAACTGGGCCTGAAGGCAGCGGCGGCGGCGTCCGAGGAATGCCCGCAGATCCTGCTGCATGACAGCGTGGCGCACGAGATGGTGACGCCCACCACCTGGTCGACGTTCTCCGGCGGAAAGCCTGGTGCGGTGATCATGCCTGCGCCTGGTGTCAACGCCACATTGTCGCGCTCGACAGCGGACTTCACCGACACGACCTACGCATCCTGGCGCTGGTGGGTCGGCTATGACGGGACCGAGTTCCGGGGTGCTTCGGGTTCGAGCCTGACGCTCGACTTCAAGAACGTTTTCGGCCTCATGGGCGCGAGCCAATACAACGGCTACAAGTTCAACGGCTGCAAGATCACCTGTTCCGTTGGTCGTGACAGTAACTATTGGAACAAGGCCAGCCGGCAAGACTTCTACACCAAGATGTTTAGCGGAAACCTGATCAAGTCATACTTCAAGGACTGTCAGGTCGATAATCTGAACAACGTTTGCCAGGCGCAGGGCATGGCCTATCGGGTCAAGCTCTTCAATATGATGGGCGATATCTTTTCCGGCACGCACATGGTCGTGGGAACCATCACCCAAGGTCACTCGGACCGCTACTTCGCCGACCGTCGCACCGGCCTGACGATCACCACCTCTGGCCGCACAAACCCCACGATCCGGCGTGGCGGAAACGTGTTCTATCTGAGTGAGAACGGGACCGACATCGGCAACATCACCCTGGGTTCGTTCCAGGGCGACACCTATCTGGACATCGGCGCGGTGGCGACCTGGATCAGCACCCACACCGGCTGGACCGCGACGGCCAGCGACACGACCTTCGCCGCCTGGACGCTCATGCTGCCGGCCACCTCGGTCTACACCTGGGGCGATACCGCGATCCCGGTCGGCGGCTTGGCGCTCGACAGCCGGATCGACGTCCATTCCGATTGGTGGCAGGCCTACACCGACGGCTCGACAGCGCGCTACAACGTGCTGCTGATCAACAATACCCTGGTCGGCGCCGACAACATGAACTCCGACCTCAAAAACGACACGGCGCTGAAGGACATGTTCGTCGGGAACAACGCCTTCGTCGGCACTTTCCAGTCGTCAGTGGCCTGGGGCGGTTCCGGCTCTTCGAACGTCAAGGCGTGGAACAATCTAAGCCAGAACCAGTGGTATGTGCTGAATGGCAACGCTGACGGTGTCTGCGACAGCTACTGCGACCTGAAACAGAACGTCTTGCTCTCGGCGAGCGGCGGCTTGATCCGATCGGTTTCTGGCAACGCCTGGCCGACCTATCCCAACATCGCCAACAACGGCGTAGTGGGCGCCACAGCGCCGGGTAATTTCGCGGTCACTGGGCCATCGGATGCGGTCGTCAACATCTCGACCTACGACCTCAAGCCGGCTGGCGCCGTCGCCTCGACGTTGCTGGCGCAGTTGCTGGCCTACGATGGCCAGATCAACGCCCGCGCCGCAAACGACGCGGCCGGTCCGAGGTCCACCGGCTACCCGACCAACGCTTACCCCGTGGCGGCCTAGGCGCTAACTTGGCGCTGTCGCTGCTGGATCGCGAAGGCAAGAGCCGCGCGGCAACGGCTGCCGTTGGGACGGCCCTGTCGTTGGCCGCTTCCGCTTAGGCGTTACCGCCTTGGTAGAAATCGCTGTAGGCCTCGCGGCGCGTATCGTAGTCGTCGCGAAAAGCCGCGTAGATTTTGGCGTAGGCGTCATGCCGCTTTCGATCTGGTGCGCGCACATCGCCTCTGTTGTCGGCGGAAGCGGCGATGGCCGCGATTGTTGCGATGACGCCGACAATGAAGCCGGCGATGGCCGCGCAGGCCGTGGCGAGTATCAGCATCTCACTACGAGGCGCCTCTGAGGTTGGATTGTCAAGAGTGAGGGGTCGTCGGAGGGCGACCCTAGAAGCGATAGGCGGCTTTGAGAGCCGCAAGGTGGGTGTGGGCGAAGCTGGTCGTCGTGGCGAGGGCCGCGATCGCCCCTAGGCCCATGAGGACATTCCAGCGTTTTCGGATGGGGAAAACCGGAATGGAGCCCATGCCGAGGCCCATGCAAAGCGCGCTGAGCGCGGCGAAAACCACAACGGACATGCGAACCCTCCCAGGTCGGTTGGATTCTTCGCTCATGCACTCCGTGCGTCAACCAATATCGCCCGTCAGGCGAGAGTTGCGGTCGGTACTTCAGGAGAGAGAAGCCATGGCGCCAAGGGCGATCCTTGTCCTGGACATGGCCGGCTTCACCAATCTGACGGCTGAGCAAGGCCCTGAGGCTGCGGCGACGGCAATCAGCGTTTTCCGCGAGCGCGCCGAGGCCTTCATCGAGGCGTTCGGCGGTCGGACCGAAATGCATGTCGCCGACAATGTTTTCGCCACCTTCGATGACGTTCGCCTCGCTGCTGCGGCCGGTCTTGCGATCACACAGGACCGCGGCTCATCGGCCGGCGTCGGCTGGGGTGAGGTCGGCGATTTTCATCCCGACACGATCAGCGCCGAGCTGAACTTCGCGTCTCATGCCGGCGAAGACGAGGCCCGCCACGGCGAGGTGAGATTCACCGCCGCGGCCAAGGCCGCCCTGCGCGCCTAACCGCCGCCTCGACCCTTTCAGGAGTTCCCATGGCTGTTGCGCCTCGCGTCGCGCGCCCGCGCGCCCGTCTGTTGCAGGTCACGGTCCCCGAGGCCGAGCTAGAACCCGCGACGATCGAAGGCGCGCTCGAGCGGCACTATGTGGCGCGCACCGATGCGATCCAGGCCTCGGCGGACGCCCAGGCCGACCAGGCCAGGGCGATCCGCGAGCTGATCGAGGCCTTCCGGCCGGCCGCGGACGCCATCGGCGGCGCCAGCGGGCGCCTCGATGCCCTGTGCAAGTGGCTCAAGAGCGCGTGGCCCTGGGTCTGCTTCATCGGCGTGCTGCTGGCCTCGCGGGTGATCAACATCGTGCCCGACAACCTGGGCCGGGCGGCCGAGATGGCCACCGGCTTGGCGCAAAAGGCCTTCCAATGACCGATCAGACCCCCGCGCCCGCCGGCGCGCCCAAGCGGCTGGCGGGCGGCCTGGCGGCTCTGCTGCTGGCTGCCGTTGGCGTCGCGACCCCGCTCACCATGCGTAGCGAAGGCCTGCGGCTGCGCGCCTATCGCGACCCCGTCGGCATCGTCACCGAGTGCATGGGCCACACCGGCGACGACGTGAAGATCACCAACGTGCGGACGCCCGACCAATGCCGCAGCGAGCTGGCGCAGGACGAGCTGAAGGCCGCCCGGGCAATCGCGCCGTGCATCCGCGTGGAGGTGCCGCTGAAGACCCGCGCGGCCTTCATAGACTTCGCGTTCAACGTCGGGGCCGGGGCGTTCTGCCGCTCCGAAATCCCCAAGCGCCTGGACGCCCACAACCTGCCGGCCGCCTGCGCCGAGCTCAGCCGCTGGGTCTACGCCAGCGGCCAGGTTCTGCCGGGCTTGGTCAAGCGACGCGCCGCCGAACGGGCGCTGTGCGAAGCCGGCGTGGCGGGGAAATAGTCCATGGCCGGAACCCCGCTCGCCCCCGCCGTCGTCCGCCAGATCCTCGAGCTCGTCGACGCCACCGCCCGCGCCAACCCCGGCCTGCCAGGGTGCGGCAAGGGCAGGACGATCCGCGGCCTGGCCTTCACGGCCTACCGGAAGACCGGTGTCCGGACTGGGACCGTCACCACGCGGTTCGATGTCGCGGCGCGGCGGGATCCGGCGCTCTGGGCGCTGGCCCTGCAGGGCCGCCTGCCGCCGCGGGCCGAGGGTGAAGAGGCCGGACCGGCGATCGCGCCCACGCCTCAGCCGACCCTTGGCGACGCCGTGGCGGCGCACGGCGCCCAGGTCGGGGAAAAGGCCGCGCGCGCCAAGCTGCGTGAAGCCTATGACGAGATCGGCCGCCTGCAGGCCCAACTGCGCGAGCACAACTGGGCGCGGGATCTCCGCCTCACGCCGCCGGCCTGGACGCTCAAGCCCCGCAGCGGCGAGAAATCCGAGCACATGCCGCTCCTGATCACTTCCGACTTCCAGGTCGGAGAGGTGATCCGCCAGGCCGAAACCGACCACGCCCACGGCTACGATGTGGCGACCTTCCGTCGCCGCTACCGGCGGCTGATCGAAACTGCCATCCATCTCTGTTTCCACCACCAGGCCGAATGGACGTTCCCGGGCATCGTCTACGAGCGCCTGGGCGACACGATCTCGGGCGGGATCCATGACGAGCTGGCCGAAACCGACGAGCTGACGCCGATCGAGGCGGTGACCGTCGCGGCCGAGGAAGAGGCGGCCGGCATCTCCCAGCTGGCCCAGGCGTTCGGGCGCGTGCTGGTCATGGAGTGCGGCGGCGGCAACCACGACCGCGACACCAAGAAGCCGCGCTCCAAGCAGGCCGGCGCCCACAGCTTCGACCGGCTGGTGTCCTACATCCTGCGCCTGAAATTCCAGGGCGACGAGCGGGTCGCCTTCCAGGGCACCGAGAGCCCGGACATCTGGTTCCCGGTCTACGACATGC
>JAFEDM010000230.1 GCA_018241625.1 Pseudomonadota bacterium
CGGCCGCCCACCGTCCGAGAGCGCCCCCGCGCCCCATGATTCAGTCCCCCACTGACCCGATGGCAGTGGGCGGCGGCGCCGCCGGCTTGTCAATCGCAGGTGGCCGAACGCCGGTCAGGCCGCCGCGGGCGCCACAGCCTTGCGGCCTCGGACGAACGGCTGCGGCTTCCACCGCACCAGGGAGCGCCAGATCCACTCGAAGGGGCCGTAGTGGAAACGCGCCAGCCAGGGCTTGCTCCACGCCAGGATGAACACCCAGACACCCAGCACCACGATCAGTTCCTGGAACCGCGACAGCCGCCCGTAGAGGCCCAGGCCGTAGCCGTCGAACACCAGGGCGGTGATGATCGAGGTGCCGAGATAGTTGCTGAACGCCATCCGCCCAGCCGCCGCCAGCCGGTTGACCACCGCCTGGGCCGCGCCGGAGCGGACGATCAGCAGCAGCACGCTGGCGTGCGCTAGGCCGACCAGCGGCCGGGTGACCTGCTGCCAGTCTTCCAGCCTGTTGATGGTCAAGGGTTCGAAGCCGGAGCGCCAGATCATCCAGGCGAGGGCGGCGGTCGCCGGCACGGCCAGCAGATAGCCCACGCCGATCATCGTCGCGTAGGCTCGGCTGGACCACTTCAGGGTGAAGAAGCCGGTGCGGAACAGCGCCATGCCGACGAACATCTGCCCGATCGCCTCGGGGATCTCGCTGGTCGGCATCAGGTACATCTGGATCAGCCGCGAGGCCATGGCCCGGACCCTCAGCGCGTCCAGGAACCCGCCGCGGTGACCCGCGATTTCGGTCTGGCCCAGCTGGGCCGACGGCGCGACCAGTTGGGACGCGTCCTGCCAGGCCTTCACCGCCTCGGGTGAGGCGCCGGGCGCCGTCGCCGCGGCGTGCATGGCGATCAGCTGAGCGGCCTCCCACAGGTTCACCACCAGCAACAGCCCCAGGATCGCGACCCCAATGCCGATCTGGACCCTCCAGGAGAGCTTTCTGAACGGGAAGATCACCAGGCCGGCCAGGGAATAGGTCACCAGGATGTCGCCCCACCAGAGGAAGTAGGCGTGCAGCATCCCGATCACGAACAGCCACAGCATCCGCCGGTAGTGGGTGGCCGCCGGCCCAGGCGACTGGCCTTCGGCCCGGTCGGCGATCAGCACCGCGCTCGCCCCGAACAGCATGGTGAAGAGCGCCCGCATCTTGCCGTCGGTCAGGACGTTGTTGACCGCCCAGGTCCACAGGTCCGCGCCTGTCGAGCCGCCGGCGTAGGTCGGGTCGACGTAGGCGAAGGCCGGCATCCCCATGCCGACGATGTTCATCAGCAGGATGCCCAGGACGGCGAAGCCGCGCACGGCGTCGATGGAGATGTGGCGGTCCGTCTCCGCCACCGGGCCTGCCGCAGCCATCGGCGATCTCCCCCTAACTTATCGTTGATCACAGGATGAGCGCCTCACGGACGGTGTCAACGCTGTCTCCCAGAACGCGCCGCGACCATGCTAGACCTGCGGCGAGTCAGGCTGGCCCGCCTGAGTTGAGTTGATGGAGAGCGCCCCCGTGATACGCCGCCCCGGCTTGGGACCCGCGATCGCCGTGGTCGCCTTCGCGGCCGCCCTGGCGGGTTGCCATCGCCCGACGATGAAGGCCCAGGCGCCGGCCGAATCCGCCGCGCCCGATCGCCCGGGGCCCGCTCAATGGAATGCGGCCTCCGGCGCCTTCACGCTCAACGGCAAGCCGGTGACGGCGGTCAAGCTGTGGACCTTCGACGGATCCACCGACGGCTTCACGACAGCGCGCAGCCAGATCACGCCCGCGGCCGTCCAGGGGGCGACGATGACGGTGGTCGACCCCATCCTGCGTTCGCCCAAGGGGCTGAACGTGCCCGGCGGCCGCTACAACCTGGTGCTGATCCGGCTCACCCGCCTGGCGCCCGGCGCGCTCTGGGACGGGGCGCTCCACTACACCACCGGAACGCATGGCGAGGAGGCCGGCTATTTCGGCAAGCCGGTCGCCGGCGCCGATCCCAAGGTCGGTGAGACCACCACCCTGGTCTACGACATGGCCCACCAGAAGCGCGGCGGACCCGACTGGACAAGCTCGACGATCGACCAGATCCGCCTGGACATCGAAGACAAGCCGGGCGGGGTCTTCGTTATCCGCCAGGTCGCCATCGCCGAGGATCCCGATCCCGCCGCCATGGCTGCGCTCGCGCCGCCGTCACCCGCGCCGAAGCCCGCGGAGGCTCCCGCCAAGCCCTGACCAAGGGGCGGATGGGGGGATCCAGAACCGCATGGTCTTCAGCTCGGTCATCTTCATCTTCTATTTCCTGCCGGTCTTCCTGATCGGCTACTACGTTTCCGGCTGGCGCGCGGGCGCGCTGCTGGCCGGCAGCGCGGCCTTCTATGTCTGGGGCGAGGGCGTCTATGTCCTGCTGCTGCTCGGCCTGATCGGGCTGAACTACCTGGGCTCGCTCTGGATCGACGCCACCTCCGACCGGCGACGCCGGCTCACCATCCTGATCGCTCTCGCCGCCTGCGACTTCGCGGTGCTGGGCTTCTTCAAGTACTCCGAATTCATCGCCCACAACCTCAACGCCGTCCTGCCCCATGCGCCCATACCCGAGCGGCCGGAACGGCTGCCGCTGGGCATCTCCTTCTTCACCTTCCAGCTCGTCAGCTATGTGGTCGACGTCCATCGCCGCGCGGTGAAGACCGAGCGCGATATCGTTCGTTTCGCGGCCTACATCCTGATGTTCCCGCACCTGATCGCGGGACCCATCGTCCGCTACGCCGACATCCGTGACGAGATGCACGCCGATCGCCGGCGGACGTCGCACCTCGGCCTGGGCGTGCAGTATTTCATCGTCGGCCTCTGCCAGAAGGTGCTGGTGGCCAACACCGTCGCGCCGCTGGCCGACCATGCCTTCGGCCTGGACATGGCCCACCTGGGGACCGGCGCGGCGTGGCTGGGGATCTGGGCCTACACCCTGCAGATCTATTTCGACTTCTGCGGCTATTCGAACATGGCCATCGGCCTGGCGTTCCTGCTGGGGTTCACCTTCCCCAAGAACTTCGACTACCCCTATGTCGCCCAATCGATCACCGAGTTCTGGCGGCGCTGGCACATGAGCCTGTCGTCCTGGTTCCGCGACTACGTCTACATCCCGCTGGGCGGCAACCGGCATGGCTTGGCCAGGACGGTCCGCAACCTGCTGGTCGTCTTCTTCCTGACCGGCCTGTGGCATGGCGCGGCCTGGCGGTTCATCGTCTGGGGCCTCTATCACGGGGCCTTCCTTATGCTGGAACGCTTCGGCCTGGGCCGGCTGCTGGACCGCGCGCCTCGGGTGTTGCGTCACCTCTATGCGGTGCTGGTGGTCATGGTGGGCTGGGTCTTCTTCCGGGCCGACAGCCTGCCCCTGGCGCTGGACTACCTCGGCCGGATGATCCGGCCGATCTCCGTTCCCGCCGACATCCCGCTCATCCTGCTGGTCAACGCCCAGTCGATGACCGCCCTGGCCGCCGGGACCCTGCTCGCGGCGCCCCTGCTGCCGGCGCTGCTGGAGCGCTTGCGGGCCCCGCGGGCCGAACAGCCCAGGCCGGACCTGCCCGCGCGACTGGACACCCGCAGCGTCCACGCCATGCCGGTCCCGCTGCTGGCCGCCGGCTTCGTGGTTTCGGTCGCCCTGCTGGCCAGTTCGTCGCTCAACCCCTTCCTCTATTTCAGGTTCTGAGCGGTGGTCGCCTCACGTCTCCACTGGCGCCTGCTGATCGGGACCGTCGTGGTCCTGATGGCGGCGGTCTGGCTGGCGCCGCGCTGGCTGCCGGCGCTCGACTTCCATGAGAACCGCAGTCTGGTGCCCGCGCCGGCCCTGCCGCGACATCTGAGCCAACTCCACGCCTTCCGAACCGGCGGCGACGCCTACGTCGCCGACCATTTCCCCGCCCGAGCCTATCTGATCACCGGGCTGAACTGGCTGCGGATGAAGGCCGGGGTCAGCGGTTCGGAGAAGGTCATCGTCGGGCGCGACGGTTGGCTGTTCTTCGACGACGCCACCCACCTGGGCGCCGCGCGCAACGACCCGCCGATGAGCCGCGGCGAAGTGCGGACATGGCTGGACGTGCTGGCCGGGCGCAGCGAGCAACTGGCGGCGAAGCACATCGCCTATCTGGTGGTGGCCGCGCCGACGAAGGAGGTCATCTACCCGCAGTTCGGTCCCGACTGGTACAAGGGCCCGGCGCCCGACCGGCCCACCGAACAGCTGCCGCGACTGGCGGCGCAGGCCGGGTTGCCTGACGTCTTCTACCTCTACCCCGCGGTGGCCGAGGCCGCGCGGCATGGGCCGAAGGTGTTCGACAGGATCGACACCCACTGGAACGCCTATGGCGCCTACGCCGGCTACGCAGGCTTGATGACGCGGCTGCAGGCGATGAGGGTGACCGACGGTCCGCGGCCGATGTCGGATTTTCAGATCCAGACGGCTGGCGACAAACCTCCCAGGGATCTGGGCCTGATGCTCGGGGTGGCCAGCACCCTCAGGATCGAGTTCCCGCACATCCACAATCCGGCGGGGGAGGCGAAGGCCAACCGCACCTTCCTGACCGCCAAGACCGACTGGACCGCGCCGCAGCTGATCGACACCGGCAATCCCGGCAAGCCGGTCCTGCTGATGACCCGCGATTCGTTTTCCAACGAAATCCTGCCGCTGCTCTATCCCCACTTCACCCGGATCATCCTGGCGCACAATCAGGACGGCAGCTGGCGGCCGGACCTCATCGAGCGGTTCCATCCCGACGTGGTGGTGCTGGAGACGGTGGAGCACGGCCTGCGCATCGCCATGCAGGCGGGCGGCCCACCGGCGTCCGACGCCGCCGCGGCTCGGGTCGAGGCGGCCGTCCACCGCGTGCCCGATCCCGACGCCACGGTGTTCGGCCCGTCGCCGCCCAGGATGGTGACGGAACTCGCCCGGGCGAAACCGGCCGACCGCTGCTCCCTGGACCTCGCCCAGTTCACCACCCGGGTCAGCGGCGTGGCGACCTTGGCGCTCGGCGGATGGATCTGGGATCGGGCCCACCACGACGACACGCGCCTGGGGTTTGCGCGACTCCAGGGCTCCGGGATCGACCTGATGTCGCCGCTGGCCGTCGACAAGCCCCGGCCGGATGTGGCGGCCGCGTTCCACAAGGACGCCGCGGGGCAGACCGGCTTCGCCGCCGAGATCGACGCGGAACGCCTCGCGCCCGGCGCCTACGGCGTCGCGGTCTATCGACGTTCCGGAAACGGTTGGATCGTTTGCGGATCCAAGCCGGTCATCTTGCCAGCCGCCCCCTAGATCGGCGTTTGCCGGCGATCGCCGAAAATGGCGGCGCCAGAGGGCCTGGGGCGCCCTTTAGAAGATTCTTCCTCAGCCGCGGCCTTACGCCCATCGACAAGGGGCGATCTTGCCGGGTAAATGCCCCTGAACACGACCAGCCTGTCAAAAACGGGCTCTGGCCGCGTTTCAGCATGCGTAGATGGCCTCCATGTTGGGCCAGGTTGGAAGAGGACGAGATGGGGTTCCCCCGGAAGCAGGGACTGTACGATCCAGCGAACGAGCATGACTCGTGCGGCGTGGGCTTTGTGGCCAATATCAAAGGCCGCAAATCGCACGAAGTGATCGAATGCGGCCTGCAGATCCTGGTGAACCTGGATCACCGCGGCGCCGTGGGCGCGGACCCCCTGGTCGGCGACGGCGCGGGCTGCCTGATCCAGATTCCGGACGCCCTGATCCGCGACTGGGCCGGCAAGGAAGGCGTTGAGCTGCCGCCGGCGGGCGAATACGCCGTGGCGATGTGCTTCCTGCCGTCCGACGAGGCGGCGCGGACCATCGCCATGGCCCAGCTGGGCCACTTCCTGACCGTCGAGAAGCAGCCGCTGATCGGCTGGCGCGACGTGCCGATCGACACCACCGGCCTCGGCGAGGCGGTGCTGGCCCAGATGCCGGTGATCCGCCAGGCGATCATCGGCCGCGGCCCCAACGTCAAGGACCAGGACGCCCACGAGCGCAAGCTGCTGGCGATCCGCAAGCAGACCCAGAACCCGCTGACCGAGCTCGCCCGCAAGCACAACATGCCGGACGTGGCCCAGCTCTACATCCCGTCGATGTCGACGCGGACCGTGGTTTACAAGGGTCTGCTGCTCGCGAACCAGGTGGGCACCTTCTACAAGGACCTGACCGACCCGCTGACGGAATCGGCCCTGGCCCTGGTCCACCAGCGGTTCTCGACCAACACCTTCCCGTCGTGGCGCTTGGCGCACCCCTACCGGTTCATCGCCCACAACGGCGAGATCAACACGGTGCGCGGCAACGTGAACTGGATGAACGCGCGCCGGCGCACCCTGGAGAGCGATCTGCTGGGGCCGGACCTCAACAAGATGTGGCCGATTATCCCGCACGGCCAGTCGGACACCGCCTGCCTGGACAATGCGCTGGAACTGCTGCTGGCCGGCGGCTATCCGCTCGCCCAGGCGGTGATGATGCTGATCCCGGAAGCCTGGGCCGGCAATCCGCTGATGGACGCCAAGCGGCGGGCTTTCTACGAGTACCACGCCGCCTTGATGGAGCCTTGGGACGGCCCGGCCGCCGTGGCCTTCACCGACGGCCGCCAGATCGGCGCCACGCTGGACCGCAACGGCCTGCGTCCCGCGCGCTTCATCATCACCGACCAGGACCATGTGATCATGGCCTCCGAGGTCGGCGTGCTGGACGTGCCGGAGGAGCGGATCGTCCGCAAGTGGCGCCTGCAGCCCGGCAAGATGCTGCTCATCGACATGGAAGAGGGCCGCATCATCGAGGACGAGGAGATCAAGCGCTCCCTGTCCGAGGCCGCGCCCTATGAGGAGTGGCTGTCCGAGACGCAGTTCAAGCTGGAGGAGCTCAGCCTCGCGGCCGAGCCTGAGGCGCCGCTCTCCAACGACCCGGCCAGCCTGCTCGATCGCCAGCAGGCCTTCGGCTACACCCAGGAGGACCTGCAGTTCTTCCTGGAGCCCATGGCCAGGACGGGCGACGACCCGATCGGCTCCATGGGTTCGGACACGCCGATCGCCGTGCTCTCGCGGCGGCCGAAGCTGCTCTACGAGTACTTCAAGCAGAACTTCGCCCAGGTCACCAACCCGCCGATCGACCCGATCCGTGAGGAGCTGGTGATGAGCCTGGTCTCGATGATCGGGCCCAGGCCGAACCTGCTCGGCCGCCAGGCGGGCACGCACAAGCGCCTCGAGGTCGCCCAGCCGATCCTCACCGACGAGGACCTGGCCAAGATCCGGGCGGTGAACGAACTGCTGGACGGCGCTTTCCGCACCGCCACGCTGGACACCACCTGGCCCGCGACCGAAGGGGCAAATGGCCTCGAAGGCGCCATCGAGCGCCTGTGCCGCGAGGCCACCGACGCGGTGCTGGCGGACATGAACATCCTTATCCTGTCGGACCGGGCGACCGGTCCCGACCGGGTGCCGATCCCGGCGGCGCTCGCCACCGCGGCCGTCCACCACCACCTGATCCGCCAGGGCCTGCGTATGCAGACCGGCCTCGTCATCGAGACGGGCGAGGCGCGCGAGGTGCACCATTTCTGCGTGCTCGCCGGCTATGGCGCGGAGGCCGTGAACCCCTACCTGGCCTTCGAGACTCTGGAGGCCCTGCGCATCCAGAACGGCCTGCCCCAGACCGCCTACGAAGTGCGGAAGAACTACATCAAGGCCATCGGCAAGGGCGTGCTGAAGGTGATGTCCAAGATGGGCATCTCGACCTACCAGTCCTATTGCGGCGCCCAGATCTTCGACGCCGTGGGCCTGTCGTCCGGCCTGATCGAGAAGTACTTCACCGGCACCGCCTCGACCATCGAGGGCGTGGGCCTGGCGGAGATCGCCGGCGAGGCCGTGCGCCGTCACCGTGACGCCTATGGCGATAACCCGATCTACCAGTCGATGCTCGACGTGGGCGGCCAGTACGCCTGGCGTCTGCGCGGCGAGGCGCACGCCTGGACGCCGGAAACCATCGGAGCCCTGCAGCACGCCGTGCGCGGCAACCAGCCGGAGGCCTACAAGACCTTCGCCCAATCGATCAACGAGCAGTCCGAGCGCCTGCTCACCCTGCGCGGCCTGATGCGGCTGAAGCCGGCCGCCACGCCGCTGTCGATCGACGAGGTCGAGCCGGCCGGCGAGATCGTCAAGCGCTTCGCCACCGGCGCCATGAGCTTCGGTTCGATCAGCCGCGAGGCGCATACGACGCTGGCCGTGGCCATGAACCGGATCGGTGGGCGTTCGAACACCGGCGAGGGTGGCGAGGAAAGCGACCGCTTCAAGCCGCTGCCCAACGGCGATTCCATGCGCTCGGCCATCAAGCAGGTGGCTTCGGGCCGCTTCGGGGTGACCACCGAGTACCTGGTCAACGCCGACGATATCCAGATCAAGATGGCCCAGGGCGCCAAGCCGGGCGAGGGCGGCCAGCTGCCCGGCCACAAGGTCGACAAGAACATCGCCCGGGTGCGGCATTCCACGCCTGGCGTGGGGTTGATCAGCCCGCCGCCGCACCACGACATCTATTCGATCGAGGACCTGGCGCAGCTCATCCACGATCTGAAGAACGTAAACCAACGCGCTCGGATTTCAGTGAAACTGGTGTCCGAGGTGGGCGTCGGCACGGTGGCCGCGGGCGTCGCCAAGGCGCGCGCCGACCACATCACCATCTCCGGGTTCGAGGGCGGCACGGGCGCGTCGCCGCTGACCTCGCTCACCCACGCGGGCTCGCCCTGGGAGATCGGTCTGGCCGAGACCCAGCAGACCCTGCTGCTGAACGGCCTGCGCACCCGCGTGGCCGTCCAGGTGGACGGCGGCCTGCGCACCGGCCGTGACGTGGCCATCGGGGCCCTGCTGGGCGCTGACGAGTTCGGCTTCGCCACCGCGCCGCTGATCGCCGCCGGCTGCATCATGATGCGCAAGTGCCACCTCAACACCTGTCCGGTGGGCGTGGCGACCCAGGATCCGGTGCTCCGCGCGCGCTTCACCGGCCAGCCCGAGCACGTGATCAACTACTTCTTCTTCGTCGCCGAAGAGCTGCGCGCGATCATGGCCGAGATGGGCTTCCGGACGCTCAACGAGATGATCGGCCGGGTCGACCGGATCGACCTCGCGCCGGCCATCGAGCATTGGAAGGCGCAGGGTGTCGACCTCTCCCGCATCCTCCACGCGGGCGCGGCCGAAGGGGCGAAAGGCCTCTGGAACCAGGACCGCCAGGACCACGGCCTGGGCCGGGCGCTGGACAACACCCTGATCGTCGACGCCGCCCAGGCGCTGGAGCACGGCAAGCCGGTGCGCCGCGAATATGCGGTGAAGAACGTCAACCGCACCGTCGGCGCCATGCTCTCCGGCGAGGTGGCCCAGCGCTATGGTCACGCGGGGCTGGCCGAGGACACCATCTCGCTCAGCTTCACCGGCAACGCGGGGCAGAGCTTCGGCGCCTTCGCCGCGCGCGGCGTGTCGCTGGAGCTGGTCGGCGACGCCAACGACTATGTGGGCAAGGGCCTTTCCGGCGGCCGGGTGGTGGTGCGCCAACCGCCGCAGGCGCGGCGGGAGCCCACCCGCAACATCATCGTCGGCAACACGGTCCTCTACGGCGCCATCGCCGGCGAGGCCTATTTCGAGGGCGTGGCCGGCGAACGTTTCGCCGTGCGTAACTCGGGCGCCGTGACGGTGGTCGAGGGCGTGGGCGACCACGGCTGCGAATACATGACCGGCGGCGTGGTGGTCGTCCTCGGCGACACCGGCCGCAACTTCGCCGCGGGCATGAGCGGCGGCGTGGCCTATGTCTACGATCCGGCCAATCGCTTCGAGGCCCTGTGCAACAAGGCGATGGTCGAACTGGAACGGATCCAGCCGACGGAGGCGAATGCCGACGATGTAGGCCGGCCCAGTCAGCGGTCGGTCTCCGTCGAGAACAACGGCATGGGCGACATGCTGCGGTTCGACGCCGAGCGGCTGAAGATCCTGGTCGAACGCCACCACCTGCACACCAAGAGCGCGCGCGCCGCCGAAATCCTGGCCAACTGGGACAAGGCGCTCGCCTCCTTCGTGAAGGTGATGCCCATCGACTATGCCAAGGCCCTCAAGGACTTGGCCGCCGAACGCGCGACGGCCGCCGCCGTCGCTGCCGAGTAAACTTCTAGTTCCGGAGACTACCCGATGGGCAAGCCCACCGGCTTCCTCGAAATCGAGCGCAGCGACCGCACCTATGACAAGGTGGCCGAGCGCCTGAAAACCTGGAAGGAATTCGTCCAGCCCCTGCCGCTGACCGAGGTTTCGCGGCAGGCCTCGCGCTGCATGGACTGCGGCATCCCGTTCTGTCACCAGGGCTGCCCGGTCAACAACCAGATCCCCGACTTCAACAACCTGGTCTACCGCGACCAGTGGAAGGCGGCGCTGGAGAACCTGCAGTCGACCAACAACTTCCCGGAGTTCACCGGTCGGGTCTGCCCCGCGCCGTGCGAGGCCTCCTGCACCCTGAACATCCCGGACACGCCGGTCACCATCAAGACGATCGAGTGCCAGATCGTCGACCGCGGCTGGGAGGAGGGCTGGATCGCGCCCCAGATGTCGCCGCGCGGCACGGGCAAGCGGGTCGCGGTGGTGGGCTCCGGCCCCGCCGGCCTGGCCTGCGCCCAGCAACTGGCGCGCGCCGGCCACGCGCCGACGGTGTTCGAGAAGTCCGACCGGATCGGCGGCCTGCTGCGCTACGGCATCCCCGACTTCAAGATGGAGAAGCACCTCATCGACCGGCGCATCCGCCAGATGGAGGCCGAGGGTGTGATCTTCCGCACCGGCTTCGAGGTCGGCGTGACGGTTTCGGTGCAGCGGCTGCTCGACGACTACGACGTCCTGGTGATGGCCGGCGGCGCCGAGGCGCCGCGCGACCTGGAGGTTCCGGGTCGCGAGCTGGACGGCGTCCATTTCGCCATGCAGTTCCTGACCCAGCAGAACAAGCGCAACGCCGGCGATCCCGAAGCCATCGCCGCGCCCGACGGCGCCATCTCGGCTAAGGGCAAGCACGTCATCGTCATCGGCGGCGGCGACACGGGATCCGACTGCATCGGCACCTCCAACCGCCACGGCGCGGCCTCGGTGACGCAGCTGGAAATCATGCCCCAGCCGCCGGAACACGAGGACAAGGCGCTCACCTGGCCCGACTGGCCGCTGAAGCTGCGCACCTCGTCCAGCCAGGAAGAGGGCTGCGAGCGCGACTTCGCCGTCGCCACCAAGCGTTTCGTCGGCAAGGACGGCAAGGTCAGCGCCATCGAGTGTGTGCGGCTCGAGTGGGCGACCGGCGAGGACGGCCGCCAGCAGATGCGCGAGGTCCCGGGTTCGGAGTTCACGCTCCAGGCCGATCTCGTCCTCTTGGCGATGGGCTTCGTGGGCCCGCGCCAGGCGGGTCTGGTGGAAAGCGCCGGCGTGGAGCTCGATCCGCGGGGCAATGTCGCGGCCAATGTCGCGAACTACCAGACCTCGTCGCGCAACATCTTCACCTGCGGCGACATGCGGCGCGGCCAGTCCCTGGTGGTCTGGGCGATCCGCGAGGGCCGCCAGTGCGCCCGGGCCGTCGACGAAGCTTTGATGGGAATTTCCAAGCTGCCGCGCTAAACGCCCCGGCCATGGAAACACCCATGGAACTGCGTTGCGTTGTGAAATCGGACGACCAGTTGGGCGAGGGGCCCTGCTGGTCGCCGTTCGAAGGCCGTCTCTACTGGTTCGACATCAAGGGCCGGCGGCTGGCCTGGTACGATCCCAAGAGCGACGAGCGCGGCGCCTTCGACCTGCCGTTCCGCGCCAGCGCCGGTGCGCCGCGCGCCCAGGGCGGCCTGATCATGGCCACCGATCGCGGCCTGGCGATCTGCGACCCGATCCGCGGCACGCTCGAGATGGCCGCCGCCTACGCCCTGCCGGAGGGGTTCCGCACCAACGACGGCAAGATCGACGTCTTCGGGAACTTCTGGTGGTCGACCATGGACGACAACCACGGGGTTCGCACCG
>JAFEDM010000231.1 GCA_018241625.1 Pseudomonadota bacterium
AGGGGGCCGGATGGCGGAAGATCGCCATCCGGCCCGGCCCAAGACAGATTCGCCGCAGCGACGCGCGTCCGTTTGGGCCGACCAATTCAGCCTCTGATCTCAGCCCTGCTCATGCCGTCGATCCGTTCGAGCGTCCGGGCGAAGACCACGATTTCCTGATGCAGTCGGGCGCGATCGAGCTTCTCGATCTCGCCGCCATGCGGCGGCTGCGCCATGAGGTATTCCGGCAGGGGAATGTATCCGACCGTCGGCACGCCCGCGCGCCAGAAGGGTGAGCCCTCGCCGGGGAACCAATGGGTCGGGTTGTCGGCCGGATCGGCCGCTTCCATCTGGCTGGCTCCGGTGGCGGCGACCGCCTCGTTGAACAGCTTTCCCAAGGGCTTGGTCCAGACGAACGCACGCCCCAGGGCAAATCGGCCGGTGTCCTTGTAGACGCCCGATACGTCGCGCCACTCGCGCGCGCCGAGGTGTTCGCAGGTCACGCAGGCGACCGCCCGCGCCATCAGTTCGGGGTTCGCCTTCTGCCAGGCGTCGGCGCCGTTGATGAAGCCCTGCGAGAAGTGCCCGGTGGTCATGAGGAAGACGTAGGTCTTCTTCCGCTCGGCCTGCGGGATCCGCGACAGGGCCCAAGCGAGCGACGTCACCGCCAGGCCGCCGTTCTCTTCCATGGCGTTGCAGCCGTCGGTGTGGGTGTTGACCACCACCACCTCGTCACCGGCCCCCGGCAGAACGCCCCAGACCGTATCGGAGGGCGTGTCGGGATGAACGGTGGCGTGCAGCACCAGCTTCAGCTTCGCGCCGCGGACGGCTGCGGCCCGCAGGCGCTCGCCGCTCGCCTGTCCGACCCAGAGCGCGGGCACACGGGTCGGCCCGCCGAAGAAGGGTTCCATCTGCCACTGGGCGTTGGCGTCGGAGAAGCCGTTCCAGATGTAGACCACCGCCTTGGCGCCGGCCCGCTCGAGCAGCTTCTGATCCGGCACGGTGATGCCGCTGAACAGCGCGGTCGGCGCCCCGCCGGTCGGCTCGCCCGTACGGGCGACATGCAGCACGACGATCTTGCCGGCCGCGTCCTTCAGATCGAGGTCCGGCGCATGTCCGGCATAGACCATCTCGGCGGTGACGCCCTCAGGCCCCGTCGGGCCTGAATAGGGGCGATAGCCGGTGGCGTGGATCGCCTCGCCATCGAGCCATAGGCCGTAGCTGTGTGGCTGCCAGTAGGGAAAATGGAACGTCTGTCGCTGGGGCCTGACGCCGGCGCTGGCCAGCCGGCCCTCCAGCCAGTCCACCCAGATGTTGTGGCTGGCGCTGCCCGTCAGGCAGGGCGCCCAGGCGGCCAGTTGCTTCTGCCACGACCACAGTTGCTCGGCGCTCGGCAGGTGGCGGGTGAAACGATCGCTGAACCCGGCCGGCTGGGCGCGAGCCGGCGCCGCGAACCCGGACGAGGCGGCGAGCGCGACGGCGGCGGGACCCAGCAACACGTCCTTCCGTGTGGGCATGTCTCCCTCCCCCGCTCCGCCCCATTCCCGACGGTCTACGCCGTCCGATCGCCAACCATGCTTTCCCCAACGTACGACTTCGTCAATATAATTGTACGACGAATTACGGGAAGATGCGCGAACTTGCCCACGGCCATGGGCTTGACGCAGCATTGGCGATAGCCTGACCGCACGCCGTGGTCGGCTGGTGCCGGACGGGAAAGGTGAGTGAGCTTGGAGAACGCCACACAAACGGTCTTGCCGACCCGACGGGTGCGCGGTGAGGGCCTGACGGCGGCTGAGGTCGCCGAACGCCTGCGCCATCAGATCCAGGAGGGTCTGTGGTCACCTGGGGAGTGGCTCCGCGAGGCGCGGCTCTGCGAGGAGTTCAATGTCGGGCGTTCCATCGTCCGGCGCGCCTTGGGGGAACTCGCCGACGATGGCCTGGTCATCCTGGAGCCGAACCGCGGGGCCAGCGTCACCGTCACCACGCTGCAGGAGGTGTTCGACCTCTATGAATTGCGGGCCGGGCTCTATGGCGTCGCCGCGCGCTTCGCCTGCATCCGCGCCTCGAACGGGCTGCTCGCCGAAATCCTCAAGAAATCCGACCAGTTGATCGCCGACTCCGAAGCCGGCGCCGAGGCGGACCACCTCATCCATCAGAGCGAGGTGATCTTCAGCCTGATGGCCGGCTGCGCCAGCCTCGACGCCCAGAAGATGATCGCCGCCGTCAGGCGGAAGACCCGCTGGCATTGGTCCTATGTGGGTCTGGCCGAGAGCGATTATCCGCAGGGGGTCTTCGATCACTGGCGCGTCATGCGCGCCGGACTGGCCGCCCGCGATCCCGCCAAGTCCGCCGAGGGCGCGCGCGGCATCCTCTACTTCATGCAGTCGGAAGTGGCGCGGCTGATGCTGTCACGCGGCCTCGGGATGCAGGAACCCAACCGACCGGCCGCCCGGCGCCCCCGAACGCAGCGCAGAAGCCGCATCTCCAAGGCCGCGGGCTAGATCGCCTCCCGTCCATCCGCCCTCGAGGCGCCCGGCGCGCTCCCGTCGTGGCGTGCGGTTCCCCGGCGATCGGCGTTCAAGGCTATGGTCGATAGTCCGGACTGCCAAATCGCGTTCAAGGTGGGGCAGTCGGCGATCGCCGATATCGTGCTGCAACCCTTGAAGCGACTATCGCCTGACGTGACATCGGATCTGACTGCCGCTCGGATCGGCCCTTCCAGCTCGTGGCGCTGGGCCTCTCCCCGGCGGGGCTGTTCTCCGGCCACGGCGTCGTTATCCTGGGTCGACGGGGCGTCACCCAAAGGGATGCGAATGCGCAAGATCTTGATCACGGCCGCTGCGGCGGCGATGCTCGCCGCAAGCTTGGCCCAGGCCCAGCCGCAACCGGCGCCGCAGCCCGCGCCCGTCACCCCGGCGCCGGCCCAACCGGCCCCCGGCGACGCCCCGGCCGATCCAGGCGCGGCCCTGGTCAAGGATCGCTGCACCATGTGCCACGACACCGACATCATCGCCGCCTCGCCGCGGCCGGCCGCCGCCTGGGGCGATCTGGTCGCCTCGATGGTCCGCCGCGGCGCCCAGCTCAACGATGACGAAAAGGCCCAGGTGGTGGCCTACCTCGCCAAGACCTATTCGACACCGGCCGGGACCTGATGTTCGAGGGGTGGGAGAACTTCTACCTGCTGATCGGCGGCGCGGCCGGCGCCTTGATCGGCCTGCTGTTCATCGTCGTGACCTTGCTGCAGAGCGGCGACGTCGGCCTTAAGCTCAAGGCCGCGGCCGCCTACATGACGCCCACGGTGGCGCACCTGGCGATCGTGCTGGTGATGAGCGCGACGGCGACGGCGCCGCATCTGACGGCCCCGGTCGCCGGCGGCCTGTTCCTGGCCGGCGCCCTGATCTGCCTGGGCTTCTCGGCCCGGGCGCTGTTCATGCTGACCGGCGGGGCGATCAACGCGCCGCACTGGTCGGACGTCTGGGGTTATGGCGCCGCGCCGTTCATCGCCGCGGCGGGCCTGGCGGTCGCCGGGATCAGCGCCTGGCTCAACCCCGACCTGACGCCGCTCGCCGTCGCCGCGGCGCTGGTGGCCATGCTGCTGATCGCGGTGCGCAACGCCTGGGACCTGGTCACCTGGATTTCGGCCAAGGGGCCGAGCCCGACCGACGGCGCGGCCTGACGCCTCAGAGCACGTGGTTGATGTGCTGGCCGGTGGCCTGACCCTGGGTCGAGGACTGCTGACTGCCGCCCTGGCTGTTCGAGCCCTGCGAGCCGCCGGAATCACGCTTGCGGTCGGTCCCTTGCGAGAAGGCGCCGCTCAGCACCACCGCCGGGCCGCGCGAGGAATCCGAGGTGTTCGCCGGCTTGTGGTCCGACTGCCCCTTCGGCGGCTGCGGCGCGGTCACCTGCTGGACCGGCTGGGCCGTGTGGAAGGAGACGGAGTTGAAGGACAGGTCAGACATGAAGCGCGAGGCCTTTCTAGCTTGGCTGTAACGCCATAACGCCGTTGTCTTTAACCGGCTGTTCAGGAACAGGATGAACGGCCGTTGACCTTGTTCACCCGACCGCTGGTCGCACGGTCCAGGCCACGGCCTTGCCGCTGAAACCCGGCGCGTCCTAGGGTTCCGGCCAAGGCGCCGCGTACGCGGCCAGGGACAAATAAGCTGGGATCCTCCATGACCATCGATCGTCGACAGCTGCTGGCCGCCGGGGCCGCGGCCGGCCTTGCGGCCACCTCCGAATTCGCCTTCGCGGGGCCGGTCGCCGCCGCAGCGGCGAAAAGCGCACCCGGCGACGCCGCCCTCAACGCCTGGTTCGACACCGTCAGTGACCACATTCTGACCGTCTCGCCGGAACAGGCCACCAGCCTCGGCCTCGACAAGGGCAAGCGCGCGGGGCTGAAGTTCAAGCTCGGCGACGCCTCCATGGCCCACATCACCGAGGACCGCGCCTGGTGCCGCGCCCAGCTCGCCAAGCTGGCCAGCTTCCCCGACGCGGGCCTCTCGCCCGCCGCGCGGATCAACAAGGCGGTGGTCAAGTACGCCTTGGAGGTCGGCCGCGATGCCGCTCCCTTCGACTATGGCGAAAACACCCTCTCGTCCTCTCAGGGCGAGTCCGCCGGCCCCTACGTGGTGAGCCAGCAGAGCGGCGCCTATTCCGGCGCCGCGGAATTCATGGACAGCCAGCATTCGGTGAAGACCAAGGCTGACGCCGAAGCCTATCTCTCCCGCGTCCACGAAATGGCGCGCGTGCTCCGCCAGGAGACCGAGCGAGTGAAGAAGGACGCTGGCCTGGGCGTCGTTCCGCCCGACTTCATCCTCTCCAACACCATCGGCCAGCAGGAGGGCCTGCTGGCGATCCCGGCCGCCGAGGCCCGGCTGGCCACCGCCCTGGGCCGCAAGGCCAAGGAGGCCCACCTCCAGGGGAACTACGAATCGCGCGCCGTGTCGCTCCTCGAGAAGGAGGTCTACCCGGCGCTGCGCGACCAGCTTGCGACGCTCAAGAGCCTGCAGCCCAAGGCAGGCCACGACGCCGGCGTATGGCGCCTGCCCGACGGCGACGCCTACTACCGCTGGCTGCTGCGCGAGAGCACGACGACCAACCTTTCGCCCGACGAGGTCCACAACATGGGCCTGGAGCAGAACAAGGCGATCGAGGCGCGGATGGACGGCCTGCTGCGCGCCCAGGGCCTGACCAGCGGCTCCGTCGGCGACCGGATGACCGCGCTCGGCAAGGATCCCAAATACCTGTTCCCGAACACCGACGCGGGACGCGAACAGCTGATCGCCTACCTGAACGGCCTGATCGCCAACGTCCGGCCGAAGCTCTCCAAGGCCTTCACGCTCCAGCTGAAGGCGCCGGTGGTGGTCAAGCGCGTGCCCGTCGACATCCAGGACGGCGCCGGCCAGGGCTATATGAACACCGGCTCGCTCGACGGCTCGCGGCCGTCGACCTACTACATCAACCTGAAATCGACGGAGAACTGGCCGAAGTTCTCCCTGCCCAGCCTGACCTATCACGAGACCATTCCGGGTCACACCTGGCAGGGCGCCTACTTGACCGAGACCGGCAAGCTGCCGCTGATCCGCATCCTGCTCTCGGGCTTCAACGCCTATGTCGAAGGCTACGCCCTCTACGCCGAGCAGCTGGGCGACGAGATCGGCATGTACGACGACGACTGGGCCGGCCGCCTGGGCTACCTGCAGGCCCAGAAGTTCCGCGCCGTGCGCCTGGTGGTCGACACCGGCCTGCACGCCAAGCGCTGGAGCCGCGAACAGGCGGTCCAGTGGGCCATGGAGAACACCGGTCGCACCCGGGAATCCATGACCAGCGAGATCGACCGCTATTGCGGCACGCCGGGCCAGGCCTGCGGCTACAAGGTGGGCCACACCGAGATCAACCGCCTGCGCGACCGCGCCAAGGCCGGCTTGGGTTCGAAGTACGACCTGCGCCTGTTCGACGACCTGGTGGTCAAGGTGGGCGCCGTGCCGCTGACCGTGCTCGGCGATGCGGTCGACGGCTACATCAGCTCCGGCGGCAAGGTGAACCTGTAGCGATGGCCCAACCCCCCACGGTCAGGCCCATCGAGCGGCGCGACCAGGCTGCCTGGCGGCCGCTGTTCGACGGCTACAACGCCTTCTACGGCCGCGAGGGGCCGACCGCGCTGCCGGAGGAGGTCTACGCCACCACCTGGGACCGGTTCTTCGATCCGGGCGAGCCGGTCCACGCCCTCGTCGCCGAGCGTGACGGGCGGATGGTGGGCATCGTCCACTACCTCTTCCACCGCTCGACCACCGCCCTCGGGCCGATCTGTTACCTGCAGGACCTGTTCACGGCCCAGGATGTCCGCGGTGGCGGCATCGGCCGGGCGCTGATCGAGGCGGTCTACGCCGCGGCGAAGGCGGCCGGGGCCTACCGCGTCTACTGGCAGACGCACCAGACCAACACGGTCGCCATGCGCCTCTACGACCAGGTGGCCGAGAAGTCGGGCTTCCTGGTCTATCGCAAGGACGTCTGAGAGACCTCACAGGGTCGCCGGAGGCGCTGTCACGCATCCGACATCAAGCGTTGCAATGGTCCGTGACCGGATCGTCCTTGATGCATGTTCGAGTCTTCGCCAGCCCCGCTCGCCCGCCCGGATGAGGAAGCCTCACCAGCCCTCCAGCCGCGAGCCGGACCGCGAGCCCCGCGCCCAGTTCGCCGCCCTGCCCTGGCGGCTTGACCCGGGCGGCCACGTGGAGGTGCTGCTGATCACCAGCCGCGAGACCCACCGCTGGGTGATCCCCAAGGGCTGGCCGATGAAGGGCAAGAAGGCGGCCCGCTGCGCCGCCCGGGAGGCCTTCGAGGAGGCCGGCGTCCTGGGTCAGGTCGCCAAGCGTCCGAGCGGCGACTACGCCTACGAGAAACGGCTGAAGAACGGCCGCCTGCAGAAGGTCCGCGTGCAGGTCTTTCCGTTGCGCGTGGACTATGAGGCGCAGAGCTTTCCGGAAGCGGGCCAGCGGGAACGCCTGTGGCTGCCCGCCGCCGAGGCCGCCCGCAAGGTCGACGAGCCCGAACTGATGGTGCTGCTGGCCACCTTCAGCCCTCAAGCCCGATGAGGACGCCGCAAATGCGGGCCAGGCGAATCAATCGAATAAGATTCGTGGTAAACCCGCGTTAACCCAAAACGTCAGTCTTAAGGAAACCTTCGCGCGGCAGATTTAGTCGCAGGTGGGAACCTGAAGTCGTGTCGCAGTCCTATCCAAAGTTCGACCGTTCGCTCGTCGTCCTGCATGTGGACGACGATCCGATGAACCTGCGCGTCGTGGAGGAGATCCTCGGCGCGTTCGGCCATACCGCGATCAAGGCCACCAACGGGCTGGACGCCCTGAAGCGCCTCTCCGAGCGGGCCTTCGACGTGGTCCTGATGGACATCCACATGCCCGGCATGACCGGCATCGAGACCGTGGCGCGCCTGCGCAAGCTGAGCGGTCCCGAAGCCCAGGTCCCGGTCATTGCGCTGACCGCCGACGTGTTCAGCCGCCGCCCGGACGAGTATCGCGCCCTCGGCTTCACCGACTTCGTGGCCAAGCCGATCCTGGTTTCCGGCCTGCTCGAGGCCGTCAAGCGCGCCACCGAGGCGTGCGCCGGCGCATCCGCCAAGAGCTCCGGCGCCGCCAACGCGGCCTAGGCATACCCGCTGTTCGAGGGCTAACGTTTTCCGCCGGCCAGCAAGAGCCGGATCGGGAGACGTCCAGATGCCCCTGCTCGACCGTGACGGCGTCAAGATCCACTACGACGTCGAGGGCTCCGGCCCGGCGCTCATCCTGACCCACGGCTACTCCTCCACGGGCGACATGTGGGCCGGCCAGGTTCCGGTGCTGAAGGACGCCTTCACCGTCATCACCTGGGACATGCGCGGTCACGGCCGTTCCGACTACCCCGAGGACCAGGCCGCCTATTCGGAGGAGGCCACCGTCGCCGACATGGCCGCCCTGCTGGACGCGATCGGCGCGGAGACCGCCGTGGTCGGCGGGCTTTCGCTCGGCGGCTACATGAGCCTGGCGTTCCACCGCGCCCACCCGGAACGGGTCCGCGCCCTGCTGATCATCGACACCGGCCCGGGCTACAAGAAGGATGAGCCCCGCGACGGCTGGAACGCCAACGCCATCCGCCGCGCCGAGAAGTACGAGGCCGAGGGCCTGCCCGACACCTCCAGGGCCAGCGCCGAGGTGCGCCTCGCTCGCCACCGCGACGCCACCGGCCTCGCCCGCGCCGCCCGCGGCATGCTCACCCAACGCGACGCCAAGGTGATCGAGAACCTGCCCAACGTCGCCGTGCCGGCCATCGTCATCGTCGGCGCCGACGACACCCCGTTCCTGGCCGCCTCCGACTACATGGCCTCCAAGATCCCCGGCGCGAAGAAGGCGGTGATCCCCGACGCGGGCCACAGCGCCAACATCGACCAGCCGGAGGCCTTCAACGCCGCCCTGACCGGCTTCCTGAAGCAGGCGGGGCTGATGCCGACCTAGGCCATAAAGCCGGCGCTGTTGGCGTCGCCGCGCGAAATGCGGCACACCTCCGTCGTGGCCGAGACGCCAGAGCCTTCGCCGAGCCCAGACATCGACCCGGACGCCGATCGGGGCGATCCGCTGCTCGCGGCCTATCTGGAGCGGCGGACCAACCTGGTGCGCTTCCTGGCGGCGCGGGCGGGTTCGCTGGCCGTCGCCGAGGACCTGGTCCAGGAGCTCTATTTCAAGCTCGCCGCCCGGGATCGCGGCCAGGATATCGGCGCGCCGGTCGCCCTCCTCTACCGCATGGCGCTCAACCTGATGCTCGACCGCGCCCGGGGCGAGGCGCGCAGCGTGGCGCGCGACACCGCCTGGCGCCAGACCGCCCACGCCGAGGTCGGCGGCGTCGACGTGGCCGACGAGCCGCCCGCCGACGAGGCCGCCGCCTCCGCCCAGCGCCTGCGCCAACTGGTGGCGGCGGTCGCCGAACTTCCGCCGCAGGCCGGCCGCGCCTTTCGCCTGCACAAGCTGGAAGGCCTCAGCCACGCCGAGACCGCCCGCGCCATGGGCCTGTCGGTCAAGGCGGTCGAGAAGCACGTCTCCGCCGCCCTCAAGGCGCTCACCGCCAGGCTGGGAAGGCGCGCCGACGCATGACAACCGCTGCGTGTGAAACTTATCGGCATCGCGCGACAGGGGGGTTGGCCGTCGTGGCGCCGTCTATGTTTATGAGGGGTGCTTCGCGCCGAGTTGGAACCGATGGCTGAGGTCGTCACAATGCCGGACGACGCCCGCAGGGGCGCCGCGGCGGATTGGCTTGCGCGCCTGTCCGCGGCGGACCTTGACGCGTCCGAGGCGGCGGCCTTCGACGCCTGGGTCTCGCAACCGGCCAACGGCGCCGCCTACGACGCGGTCCTGTCGGTTGCGCTCGAGCTGCAGGCCGCCGCCCCGAAGCTGATCGAAGAGCTGAACGAACTTCCCGCGCCGCGCCGGTCCAACGCCTCGCGCGCCTGGCTTGCCCTGGGCGGCGTCGCCGCGGCCGCGGCCCTGGCGATCGGCCTCACGCCCCTCAGCGTCTTCGCGCCGGAGACCCAGACCTTCGCCACCGCCAAGGGCGAGCGCAAGGCGGTCACCCTGGCCGACGGCTCGACGGTGGAGCTGAACGGCGGCTCGCGCCTCTCGGTCACCCTCGCTCGCCACGAACGTCGCCTCAGCCTGCCGCAGGGCGAGGCCATCTTCGACGTCACCCCCGACAAGTCCCGGCCGTTCCTGATCGCCGTCGGCGACCGCACGGTGCGCGTGGTCGGCACCCGCTTCGATGTCCGCCACCTGGGCGACGATCTCTCCGTCACCGTCGAGCGCGGCGTGGTCGAGGTCCGCCCGGCCGACGGCGTGAAGGGCCGCATCTGGCGTCTGCACCCCGGCGAGCGCCTGGATGTGGTGGAAGGCCCGGCGGCGCCCGCGCCCCAGCTCAGCGTCGCCGACCCGCAGGCCGTGGAGAGCTGGCGCACCGGCAAGCTCATCTACCGCGACCGCCCGTTGGGCGAGGTCGTCGCCGACCTGAACCAGCAATTCGCCCGGCCGGTGGTGCTGGAAGACCCCGCGCTGGCGCGGACCCGTGTCTCCGGCGTGCTCATTCTCGACAATGAAGAGGCTGTGACGCGGCGCCTCGCTTTGCTTGCCCCCATCAAGGCGCTACCTTCACCGGAAGGTTTTACGCTTCGCAGCGATCCAGCGGCGAAGCCTTGAGGGGGACACCGGGCCATATCGAGGCCGGCCGCCGTTCTGCGCGCGTCCCTCGCGGGACTGTGCCTCCTCACGCTCGCCCCTGGAGCTGAGGCCGCCGAAGCGCGCCGTCGCTTCGCCATCGCCCAGAAGTCCTACGCCGAAGCCCTGATCGACCTGGCGGTCCAGGGCAACGTCTCGATCGTCAACATCCAGGCCTGCGGCGCGGGCGGCCGGGCGGCGCTTGCCGGCCGCTACACCCTGAACGAGGCGCTGGGCCGCATCCTGGCCGGGGCGCCCTGCGCCTACCGGATCGTCGACGCCGGCACGGTGAAGATCGTGCCCGTGACGCCACAGCCGCGCATCGTCGCGCCCAGCGCGCCCCTGGTCGACGAACTGCTGGTCACCGCCCGCAAGCGGCCCGAGCGGCTGGACAGCCTGCCGGCCGGCGTCAGCGTGGTCTCCGCCGACCAGCTGCTGATCACCAACGCCTACGACGTGCGCGCCACAGCCGGCCAGCTGGTGGGCGTGCTGACCACCAACCTGGGCCCCGGCCGGGACAAGATCCTGATCCGCGGCCTTTCCGACGGCGCCTTCACCGGCCACGCCCGCTCCACCGTCTCCACCTACCTCGACGACGCGCCGCTCAACTACAACGCCCCGGACCCGGACCTGCGGCTCACCGACGTCGCCCAGGTGGAGACCGTGCGCGGGCCCCAGGGCGCGCTCTACGGCACCGGCGCCATCTCGGGCGTCTACCGCATCGTCACCAACAAGCCGGACCCCGACCGCTACGCCGCCGGCGCCCAGGCCGGCCTCGCGACCACCCGCGGAGGCTCGGCCAGCTATTCGGCTGACGGCTTCGCCAACCTGCCCCTGGCCATGGGCCGCGCGGCGCTCAGGCTCGTCGCCTACTACGATGACCAGGGCGGCTACCTGGACGACATCTCGCTGCACCTGCCCAACGTGGACTCCACCCTCCGCGAGGGCGCGCGCGCCACCCTGCGCCTGGAGATCGACCCCAGCTGGACGGTGGACATGGGCCTGGTCGCCCAGCGCCTCACCTCGCGCGACACCCAGTACACGACGCTCACCAACTCGCTGAAGCGGGCCAACCAGGTCCGGGAGTCCTCCGACAACGACTTCGGCCTGGCGTCGATGAGCATCAAGGGCGACCTGGGCTTCGCCGACCTCAACGCCACCACATCCTATGTCCAGCACGCCTTTTCCGCCCTCTATGACGCCTCGGCCGCCGACATCGCCCAGTTCAGCACCACCGGCGCCGCCTCGCTGGGCGTCTATTCGGAAGCGGCCCGCATCCGCCGCTTCGTCCAGGACGTGGTGCTCACCTCCACCGACGCCGGGCCCTTCTCCTGGCTGGCCGGCGTCTACGGCTCGACCTCGCGCGATCGCACGCCGGGGTCGCTGGACATCCTGGTCAACGGCTCGGCCGCGATACCGCCGCTGCTGGTCGGCGGCGCCGAGAGCCGCCTGTCCGCCCAGCTCCTGCCTGTCGACCCGGCCGGTCCGCCCAGCGAGGCGCCCGCCCCGCTCACCCGTGTCTACAACGAGGACCGCCGCGACTTGATGAGCGAGGCTGCGGTCTACGGCGAGGCCACCTGGCGGTTCGCGCCGGGCTGGACCCTCTCCGGTGGCGCGCGGGCCTTCGCCACCGGCCTCAAGGTGCGCTCGCACATCGTCGGCGCGCCGCCCACCCAGCCGCGCGACATCGCCGTGAACCGTAGCTTCGAGGGCGCCACCTCGAAGGCCGCCGTGCAGTACCAGTTCGACGACGAAGGGCCCCTGGTCTACGCCCTGTTCTCCGACGGCCTGCGGCCGGGCGGGGTCAACACCACCAACTTCCTGACCATCCACCCGAACCGCACGACCTTCGAACCCGACCGGCTGCGGAACTACGAACTGGGCGCCAAGGGGGTGTTCCTGGACCGCCGCCTGGTGCTGCGCGGCGCGGCCTTCTACGACCTGTGGACCAACATCCAGTCCGACCAGTATCGCGCCTCGGGCCTGGCCTACACC
>JAFEDM010000232.1 GCA_018241625.1 Pseudomonadota bacterium
AGGGCGTCGTAGAGGCTGCCCCAGCGGGCGTTGGCGGCGTTCAGCGCATAGCGGCCGTTGGAGACCGGCACCACCAGCTGCGGCCCGGCGATGCTGGCGATCTCCGGGTCGGCCCGGCCGGTGTCGATCGAGAACGGCGCGGGCTCGGGCTGGAGGTAGCCGATCTCGCGCAGGAAAGCGGTCTCCTCGGCCACGTCGAAGGCCCCTTTTGCGGATTTTGGGCCGCGGCGTTCCAGCCACCAGGCGTCGATCTTCGCCTGCAGCTCGTCGCGGCGCGCGAGCAGGGCGGCGTTCTTCGGCCCGAAGTCCGCCAGGATGGTCTCGAGCGACGCCCAGAAGGCCTTGGGCATGATCCCGGTCCCGGGCAGCAACTCGTCCTCGACGAAGGCGGCCAGGGTGTCGTCGACCGAAAGATTCTGGGAGATGTCCATGGGCTGACCCGCACGCCTTGGGGAGCCGCCAATCAAGCACGGCGGCGCCGGAATGATCTTCAGAAAAGAAGAGCCCCCGCCAGGTGGCGGGAGCTCAAGTGATCGCTGACCCCGGTCCGCCCGCTTAGGCGAACTGGTTCATGGTGTTGTGGACGCCGCCGGCCTTCAGCGCCGCTTCGCCCGCGAAGTATTCCTTGTGGTCGTCGCCGATGTCGGAGCCCGACATGTTCTGGTGCTTCACGCAGGCGATGCCCTGGCGGATTTCCTCGCGCTGGACCTTCTTGACGTAGCCCAGCATGCCCTGCTCGCCGAAGTACTCCTTGGCGAGGTTGTCGGTGCTGAGCGCGGCCGTGTGATAGGTCGGCAGGGTGATCAGGTGGTGGAAGATACCCGCGCGCTTGGCGGCATCGGCCTGGAAGGTGCGGATCTTCTCGTCCGCCTCGACCGCCAAGGCCGTCGAGTCGTAGTCCACGCTCATCAGCTTTTCACGGTCGTAGGCCGAGACGTCCTTTCCGGCCTTGGCCCAGGCGTCATAGACCTGCTGACGGAAGTTCAGCGTCCAGTTGAACGACGGGCTGTTGTTGTAGGCGAGCTTGGCGTGCGGCATCACCTTGCGGATGCGGTCCATCATGCCCGCGATCTGCTCGATGTGCGGCTTCTCGGTCTCGATCCACAGCAGGTCCGCGCCGTTCTGCAGCGAGGTGATGCAGTCGAGGACGCAGCGGTCCTCGCCGGTGCCCGGGCGGAACTGGAAGAGGTTCGACGGCAGGCGCTTGGGGCGCATCAGCTTGCCGTTGCGGTTGATGATCACCTCGCCGTTCTTGACGTCGGCGGGGGTGATCTCCTCGCAGTCCAGGAAGCTGTTGTACTGGTCGCCGATGTCGCCCGGCTCGTTCGAGACGGCGATCTGCTTGGTCAGGCCGGCGCCGAGCGAGTCGGTGCGGGTGACGATGACGCCGTTGTCGACGCCCAGCTCGAGGAAGGCGTAGCGGCAGGCGCGGACCTTCGCCAGGAAGTCGTCGTGCGGCACCGTGACCTTGCCGTCCTGGTGGCCGCACTGCTTCTCGTCGGAAACCTGGTTCTCGATCTGCAGGGCGCAGGCGCCGGCCTCGATCATCTTCTTGGCCAGCAGGTAGGTCGCCTCGGCGTTGCCGAAGCCCGCGTCGATGTCGGCGATGATCGGCACCACGTGGGTCTGGAAGTTGTCGATCGCGTCGACCGCCTTCTGTTCCTTGGCCTTGTCGCCGGCCGCGCGGGCGGCGTCGAGGTCGCGGTACAGCATGCCGAGCTCACGGGCGTCGGCCTGCTTCAGGAAGGTGTAGATCTCCTCGATCAGCGCCGGCACCGAGGTCTTCTCGTGCATCGACTGGTCCGGCAGCGGCCCGAAGTCGGACCGCAGCGCCGCCACCATCCAGCCCGACAGGTAGATGTAGCGGCCCTTGGTCGAGCCGAAGTGCTTCTTGATGGAGATGATCTTCTGCTGGGCGATGAAGCCGTGCCAGCAGCCCAGCGACTGGGTGTAGTTGGCCGGATCGGCGTCGTAGGCGGCCATGTCGGCGCGCATGATGCCGGCGGTGTACTTGGCGATTTCCAGGCCGGTCTTGAACCGGTTCTGCAGCCGCATGCGGGCCACGGCCTCGGAACTGATCCCGTCCCAGGTGCCGTTCTTGCTCTTGATGAGCTGGCCCATCTCGATGATGTGGTCTTGGTACGCCATCGGCCTCTTCCGCTATTTCTGGCGAAGGCGCGGACTATCGCCCCCTCGTGTCACCATCGCCCTAACGCGCCTTTCGGCCGCCGGTGGAGGGCTCTCGCGGTCGAGCTGTAAAACTTTACAGATATATGGTGTAATGTTGTAAAGTTATCCGGGAGCGGAGCGATGGCGAACGAGCGAGGACTCTATGTCGGCCCCCGGCTGAGGCGGATAAGGCGCGACCTAGGCCTCACCCAGGCGGACATGGCGGCCGCGCTGGACGTGTCGGCCTCCTACATCGCGCTCCTCGAACGCAACAACCGGCCGCTGACCGCGGGCCTGCTGTTGAAGCTCGCCCAGACCTACGACATCGACATGGCGGCCCTGGGCAGCGGCGCCGCAGAGGACACCCAGCGCCTGCAGGCGGTGCTGAAGGACCCGGTGTTCGCCGGCATCGACTGGGCGGCTACCGAAATCGGAGACCTGGCCGCGAATTATCCCGGCGTGGCCGAGGCCTTGCTGCGGCTCTACACCACTTACCAGGAGGGCCAACTGGCCTTCGCCGATCGCGAGGCGGGCGGACGCGCCGGCGAGACCGAGGACGACGCAGCCGACCCGGTGGCGGAGTCGCGGCGCTTCCTGGCGGCGCGCCGCAACAGCTTCCCGACGCTGGACGACGCGGCCGAGCGCATCGCCCAGGCCGTGGGACCGCGCGAGAACGTCATCGGCTACTTCCGCAGCCGCCACGACCTGCGGGTCCGCAGGGTTCCGGCCAACTACATGGTGGGCTCGACCCGCAGGCTGGACCGCCACCGCCAGGAGATCCTGCTGGACGACAGCCTGGACGCCGCCAGCCAGGCGTTCCAGCTGGCCTTGCAACTCGCCTACCTGGAAATGGGCGACGAGATCGACGCGGTGCTGGCGGGCGGGGTCTTCGCCTCGGAGAACGGCCAGCGCCTGACCCGCCGCGCCCTGGCCAGCTATGCAGCCGCCGCGATCATCATGCCGTACACGGCCTTTGCCCGGGCCGTGGAGGCGCGCCGCTACGACGTGGAGGCGCTGGCCCGCCAGTTCGGGGTCAGCTTCGAGCAGGCGGCGCACCGGCTGACCACCCTGCAGAAGCCCGGCCAGGAGCGGGTGCCGTTCTTCTTCATCCGCGTCGATCCGGCGGGCAACGTCTCCAAGCGCCTCGACGGCGCAGGCTTCCCCTTCGCCCGCCACGGCGGCGGCTGTCCGCTCTGGAACCTGCACCACGCCTTCCGTACACCGCGCGAGATCGTCACCCAGTGGCTCGAGCTGCCCGACGGCCAGCGGTTCTTCTCGATCGCGCGGACCGTCACCGCCGGCGGCGGCGCCTATGGCGCGCCGCGGGTCGAACGCGCCATCGCCCTGGGATGCGCCGAACAGCACGCGGACCGGCTGATCTACACCGCCGTCCACCCTGGCGTTGCGGGCACGGCCGGCCCCGAGGCGGCGACCCCGATCGGGGTCACCTGCCGGCTCTGTCAGCGCGTGGAATGC
>JAFEDM010000233.1 GCA_018241625.1 Pseudomonadota bacterium
GAAAACGCCCAGGCCATAAGGCGCGGCCTTGCCGTTGGCGAGCGTCACGGCCTTCTGCTGTGCGGCGTAGCTCTTGGCAGACAGCAGGCGGTGGGCCAGCACGCCCTGATCCCATCTCGCGAGATCGGTGGCGGTCATCGCCAGGCCGCCGGCCCCCAACTCCCAGCCATCAGCGACGATTGGCGCAGGTCGCAGCGGACCTAGCGCGTAACGCGTATAGCCCTGGGCGTCCTGCGCCGGCATGGGGCGGCCGTAGACGGCGGTGGCCGACGTCATACCAAGCGGCTGGAAGATCGATTGGCGCAGGACGGTCGGCAACGGCTGGCCGGTGATGTGCTCCACGATCAGGGCGGCGATGGTGTAGTCGGTGTTGCTATACTGCCAGTCGGTCCCCGGCGCGTAGTCCAGAGGCAGGCGGCCCCAGTGATCGGCGACGGCTTGCGGCGTGGTCGGCCGGGTCGCCTCCACCGGCATGGTCTCAGACCGGAAGAAGCCCTTGTAGCCCGCGGTGTGCGACAGCACCTGGCGCACCGTGATGCGGTTGGCGTCGGTCAGTTCAGGTAGCCAGCGGCCCACCGGGTCGTCGAGCGAGAGCTTGCCCTGGTCGACCAGCATCAGCAGGGCCGTGGCGGTTATCTGCTTGCTGACCGAGCCGATATTGTACCGCGCGCCCGCCTCCGCGGGCCTATCGGGCGACACCGCGCGGCGGCCATAGGCCTTGGCGAAGACAATCCGGCCATCACGCACTACGGCGACCGAGGCGCTGGGCGAGTTCCGCCGCGCGAGGTTGTCCGCGACGCTATGATCGATGGCGGCGATCTGCGCTGGTGTGAGGGCCTGTGCTGGCGCGGAAGGCGGCAGTGAAACCACTGATCCGAGAGCGAAGAGAGCCAGGAACCAGCGCATCGACGGTCTCCGGTTTACGTACGTAATATTTGTGCGGTCTAGTTCACCTTGTCAATTCAACGTTGGGCAAGCGAGGCGTTCCGAAGTCCGGCGAAAGGCCCGGCGGTTACGTCCCCTCCTGGCCCAGCCTCGCTACGGCTCCCCTTGCAACCGAACGTCCGCAACGGGTCGAAAGCCGACCTAGCGTCGTCCTAGCCCTCGTCAACGACGGCTCCCCGTGAACCGGCCCCCGGCGGGCCACCGAAGGAAACCCCCATGACCACACCCGAGCCCGAGCGGGCCGGCGGGGTGCTGGAGCGGCGCGCCGCCCAGCGCTATGCGCGCCGTGCGCCGCTGATGCGCAAAATCTGCCGGCGAATGGCGTCCGGGGCGACCCTGGCCGAGGCCTGCCGTGACCCGATGCTGCCGCTGCCGACCGAGGTCGCCCGCTGGGCGGCGGAGGAGCCGCGCTTCCAGGCGATGATCGCCGACGCGCGGGCGGCGGGCGGCGTCGGCCACCTGGCGCGGCCGGAACGGCCGGGGATCTGGTCGGAGGCGCTGCAGGAGGAGTTCCTGTCGCGGATCGCGGCGGGGCGCGGGCTGGTGGAGGTGTGCGCCGAGGACGACATGCCGACGCACACGACGATCTACCGCTGGCTGCGGTCCAACCCTGAGTTCGCCGATGCCTATCGCGAGGCGCGCCGGCAGCAGGCGGACCTGTTGTTCGACCTGGCCTGGCTGCTGGCGCGGCAGGCCACCGAGGAGAATGTGCGGGTGTCGAAGCTGATGGTCGACACCATCAGGTGGCGCTGTGCGCGGCTGAAGACGGACTATCGGTAGCGCGCTGGTCGCCGGTTGTCGCAACGGTGTTCCGTGGCGCCAAGGGTTCGTCGAGGGTTCGCGCGGGAAAAGCGCGGACGGGAATTCCATGGCCGCCGACACGATGGGGCAGGCGCGGGCCGCGAGCGAGACGCGGGGCTTTCTTGCCAAGGACTGGGGCTGGCTGGTGTTCGGGCTCAGCGTGGCGATGCTGGGCGTGACGGGGCTGGCCTATGCGAACTTCCTGCCGGGGCAGCCGGCGCCCAAGTGGCTGCCGGCGCGGGTCCCGCTGGGCTATGCGGCCAACGGGTTCATGACGGCGGCGGGTCTGGCGATCGCCTGGCGGCGGACGACGGCCTGGGGCGCGCTGGCGCTGGCGATCTACTACGGCGTGCTGGTGGTGGCGCTGATGAACGGGCGGATGATCGCGCGCAACGCCCAGATCTACATGGCCTACAGCAACACCGCCGAGCAGGCGGCGATCCTGGCCGGGGCGGCGATCGTCTGGGCGGAGCGGGCGCTCCTGGCGCCGGGTCGCGCGGCGTGGGTTGTCCGGGCCGGGCAGGTGGCGTTCGGGGTCTGCGCCGTGCTCTTCGGCGGCGCCCACTTCGCCTACATGAACTTCACCGCGCCGCTGGTCCCCGACTGGCTGCCGCCATCGCAGCTGTTCTGGGGGTATGCGACCGGGGTGTTCCACATTCTGGGAGGCCTCGCGATCATCGTGGGCGTGCGGGCGCGGCTGGCGGCGATCCTGCTGACGGTGATGTACGCGTCCTGGACGCCGATCGTGCACCTGCCGTTGATCATCCTGCACCCGACGGATTTCGGGCGCTGGATCGAGAACGCCACCAACCTGGTGCTGACCGGCGCGGCCTGGGTGGTGGCGGATTCGCTCAGACCCTCCCCTAGTGGGGAGGGACAGACGGCGTAGCCGTCAGGGAGGGGAGGTGTGGGTCACCTGCCGACTCGACGCTCCGGACCACTGTTCCCCACCCTGATCGCTTCGCAATCTTTCCCTCCCCATTAGGGGAGGGCGTTCAGGCCGCGCAGGCGCGTTGGCAGGCTTCGGCGAGGGCGCGGCGGCTGAGGGGCTTGTCGACGACCGGGGCGGCGGTTCGGCCGGTGAGCATGTCGGCGTTGCCGGTGACGTAGATGTGCGGGACGGGGCCGAGCTTCTCGGTGATCGCGGCCACCGCTTCCTCGCCGGTGCCGCCGATGATGCGCAGGTCGGCGCTGATCAGGTCGGGGCGATGGGCGACGGCGGACTTCAGGGCGTCGATGGGGTTGTCGACGATATCACAGCTCTCGAAGCCGAAATCGTGGAGCAGGGTCTCGACCTCCAGCGCGATGAGCATCTCATCTTCGATGATCAAGGCGTGCCGGCCGGGGCGAGGATCGGTCATGGCGAGTAAGCGAACTGCGTCGGGGTGCGACAATCTGTCCATTTTCACAAGCAAGCCTGCTTGCGCAACGGAATTAAGGCGAGAGGCGAGTTGTGGCGCGTCCGGGTTGCGGCGGGGACACGGGTGTCGCGCTCAAGTCGGGAGGGGCCGTGACAGGGCGGCGCGGAGCCGCCATGATGGTCCATGGACCGGAAGCGCCCGCCCGAGATCGACGCGGAGTTTCGTGTGGTCCACGGCCCCTGGCCGCGATGGATGCTGCACGTAGGTCTCATGAAGCTCGCGCTCCAGACCATGGCCATTGTCGCCCTGCTGTGCCTGGTGGGCCTGGCGCTGTTCGTCATCCTGCAGTTGCTGAACGCCAACCCCTAGGGGTTTCAGCTCGATTGCGGCCCGTGCGGCCAGAGGTCCAGGCCGTGGGCGCCGACGCGCGCGGCCATGGCCCGCAGGAGGTCGTCGGCCAGCCGATCGAGCTCTGCGCCTTCCGAATAGTCGGCGACGCCGGAGTGGCGCGCGCGGCCGTCGTCGATCAGGCGCTTGGCGGCGGCGCGGCTCTTTTCGATCCCGGGATTGTAGACCGCCACCGCCGCGCCGCCCTGGTCGGTCACCAGGCGCATGCAGGGGATGTCGGTCATGCCATCGCCGAAGAAGGCCATGCGGTCGAAGGGCACGGCGCGCTCGGCCTTCATGACCACCTTGTTGATCGACTCGTCGTCCCATTCCTCCAGCGTCCACTTGTTGATGCGGAACAGGTACTGGGTCTTTGAGGTGTAGTTGACCGCCAGCGCCGGGCCGATGGCGTCGTCGCGGGCGTCGAACAGGAAGGCCGAGGCGTAGATCCGCTCGAAATGGCGCGCGATCGGCGAGCCCTCGATCAGCTCGCGGTTGCCGGACGAGATGATGAAGTGGCGCAGGTCGAGGCCGAGCGCGTCGGCCCGGGCGGTCTGGCGCGCGAACCAGCCCTCGACGCCGGGGAACAGGGGCAAGCCCCGGCCGCGGCGCACCCAGGCGTCGCGGGAGAGCTCGATGCCCTTGGCGCGGGCCTTGTCCAGCATCAGGTGCATGTAGGCCAGGATCGGGTCGCCGCGCTGGCGCACCGCCAGGTCGCGCGCCTCGGTCCAGAAGTCCGCGTGGCTCATCCCCAGCTCGTCGGGGATGAAGACGTGCTCCTGCATGTTGCCGGGCGCGAGCGTGCCGTCGAAGTCGTAGGCGAACACCGCCAGTGGACGCCCGGAGGCGGGCCGAGGTTGGCTCATGGCGGAGGTTTAGCCGCCCAGGCGTAAAGCGGGAACTAGCGGCCTTGACCTAGCGCCCCTTGAACTCGGCGGGGCGCTTCTGGATGAAGGCCATGACGCCTTCGCGCGCGTCGTCGGTGCGCTGGGCGTCGCCCTGGACGAAGGCCTCGGCCTCGATCTGATCGTGCCAGGCGGCGTCGAGGGAGGCCCAGATCAGGTTGCGGGTGTAGCCCAGCGAGATCGGGCCGTCGGCGAGCTGGTTGGCCAGGCTCAGGGCGGTGGACATCAGCTCCGCGTCGGGGACGCAGCGGTTGATCAGGCCCCAGTCGAGGGCCGTGGCGGCGGGCAGCTTCTCGCCCAGCAGGGTGAGCTCCATGGCGCGCGCCTTGCCGACCAGGCGCGGCAGCAGGTAGGTCGACCCGCCGTCCGGCACCAGGCCGATGCGGCGGAAGGCCTGCAGGAAATAGGCGCTCTCGGCGGCGACGATCAGGTCGCAGACCAGGGCCAGGGAGGCGCCGACGCCGGCGGCGACGCCGTTCACCGCCGCCACCAGCGGCTTCGGCGACTTGCGCACCGCGCTGACGAAGGGGTTGTAGACCTTCAGCAGGGCCTGGTTGGGGCCGTCCGTCCGGGCCACCGCGCCGCCGCCGCCGCCCGACAGATTGGCGCCGGAGCAGAAGCCGCGGCCCTCGCCGGTGATGACGATGGCGCGCACGGCCGGGTCGGCGACCATGGCGTCGAAGGCGCCCGTCAGGCCTTCCATCAACTCCAGGCCGGCCGCGTTCAGCGTCGCCGGGTCGTTGAGGGTGATGATCCCGATCTTGCCCTGGACCTCGGTCCGGACCTTCGAGGGGTTTTGCGCGCCGTCCATGGGGAAGTCCTCCGTCGAGCTCTTTGGCCCGATCTTGAAGACCTTACCCGCACGTAAGCCTAGTCGAAAGCGCGCGCGACGTGTTTCAGGCGGCGACGACGGCGGCCACGACCGGGGCGGCGGTGGTGCGGTTGCGGCCCGCGTGCTTGGAGGCGTAGAGCGCCGCGTCGGCGCGTTCCACCAGGCTCATGGCGCTCTCGCCGGCGATCCGCTCGGCGTAGCCGGCCGACACCGTGATGGTGCCCAGGTCCTCGTTGGTGGAGCGGCGCTTCAGCGAGCGCGACGAGACCTCCTCGCGGATCTCCTCCAGCACCGCCTTGGCGACGCGGCCGTTCTCAGACGGGAAGATGATCGCGAACTCCTCGCCGCCATAGCGGGCGGCCATGCGCGGCGTAGCCCCCATGCGGCCGATGACGCTGGAGACGTAGCGCAGCACCTGGTCGCCGATCTGGTGGCCCCAGGCGTCGTTGAAGCCCTTGAAATGGTCGATGTCGATGATCGCCAGGGTCACGCCCTTGCCGTCCGTGTCGGCGAGGTCGCAGGCGGCCTCGAGGCCCTCGTCGAAGGCCTTGCGGTTGGCGAGGCTGGTGAGGCCGTCGGTCATGGCGTCGCGGCGCACCTGCTCCAGGCTCTCGCGCAGGCGGCCGAGCTCGGCGGTGGTTTCGGAGAGCTGGCTCTCGAGGGCGGCGTTCTCGGACTGCACCTTCTGGGTGGCGGCGGCCAGGTCCTCGACCACCGACTTGACCTGGGTGGCGTCCTCCTGGGCCTTGTCGTCGGCGAGGCGGCTGGTGGCGATGGCCAGCTCCTGGCCGTACTCCTCGCTGGACTTCTGGGCGCTCTCGATGGCCGCGGTGACGGTCTTCAACTCCTTGCTGAGCACGTCGCCGGCTTCGAGGATGTCGCCGTTGACCTTGGCC
>JAFEDM010000234.1 GCA_018241625.1 Pseudomonadota bacterium
CATCAGCCCCGCCGACTTCGCCCGCCTCGACGCCGACCACGACGGCAAGATCAGCTACGCCGAATTCGCCAAGGCCTGCCTGAAATAGGCCTGTCCACGAACCACACGAACGACACGAACAAGGCCCGCTTCGGCGGGCCTCTTTTTGAACCGCGGAAGACACGGAAGGCCACAAAAGCGCCGACGCCATTCCGTCTGCTCCGTATCTTCCGTGGTTCTCAACAGAGCCTTTCGGCTCGCCGCGGCGCGTTCGCGCTTTTCGTGTGGTTCGTGGACAATCCCTACTTCACCCGCAGGAAGAACCGTTGCGGGTCGAGGTTCAGCCAGGTCCAGGGCTTAAACACCGATGCGCCCTGCTTCCAAGACAGGATCACCATCTCGGCGCGGCCGACGATGTTCTCGGCTGGCACGAAGCCCACCCCGATCTCCTCCGGCCAGCGGCTGTCCAGCGAGTTGTCGCGGTTGTCGCCCATGAAGAAGTAGTGGCCGGCCGGCACGACGTAGACGTCGGTGTTGTCGCCCTCGCCGTCCGCCGATCCGCCGAACGTCAGGTACCTGCGCCCGTCGACGTTGGTCTCCACCACCTTCGGCACGACCCGCAGCGGGTCATCGTGGTCGCGGGTCTCGCCGGCGAACCGCCGCGTGTCCGGCTGGCCGTTCACGAACACCTGGCCCTTCACGATCTGAACCCGGTCGCCCGGCAGGCCGATCAGCCGCTTGATGTAGGGCACGTCCGGATCGCGCGGCAGGCGGAAGACGATCACGTCGCCGCGTTTCGGCTGATGGCCGAGCACCCGCCCCGAGAACAGCGGCGGATTGAACGGGAACGACGCCCGGCTCCAGCCGTAGGGCCACTTGGAGACGTAGACATAGTCGCCGGTCACCACGCCCGGCTCCATGGACGACGAGGGGATGGTGTTGGGCTGGAACACCACCACCCGCAGCACCAGGGCGATCGCTAGGCCGGCGGCCAGGGTCTTGGCGGTCTCCGCAACCTCCTTCCACAGCGGATTTTTCGTCGATTGGGCGGTCGGACTTGCATCGGATGGCATCGGTAGGGCTTTCATGACCTGCGGGCCCCTCGCGGCCCTCCTATCCCACTGTCGGCCCGCGCGCCGCCCCGCAATCGAACCCCTGTCGGGACAGCCGCCGGACTTGTCCCGACACCCATCCGGAGCCGCCGATGCCGACATCCTGGGCCGCCGTCCTGCCGATCCTCATGTTGATCGGTTCGAACGTGTTCATGACCTTCGCCTGGTACGGCCACCTGAAGATCGAGCACCGGCCTCTCTGGCTGATCGTCATCGCCAGTTGGGGCATCGCCTTCTTCGAGTACTGGCTGGCCGTCCCCGCCAATCGCATCGGGCGGCAGGTCTACGACCCCGCCGAGCTGAAGGCGATGCAGGAGGTCATCACCCTCGTGGTCTTTGCGATCTTCTCGGTGACCTACCTCGGCCAGCGCTTCACCCTCAGCCACGCCGTGGGCTTCGCCTGCATCGCGCTCGGCGCCTGGTTCGTCTTCAAGTCACCGTTCTAGGCGGGCGGCAGATTCCGCCCGGGTGAAGAACCCCGCCGCCGCCACCCCGGCCAGCGCCCCGGCCAACTGCCCCAGCCAGAACCCCGGCGCGCTCGACGGCGCGATGCCGGCGAAGGTGTCGGACAGGCTGCGCGCCAGCGTCACCGCCGGGTTGGCGAACGAGGTCGAGGCGGTGAACCAGTAGGCTGAGGTAATGTAGAGGCCCACGGCTACGGGCGTGACCTGCGGCCGGAACCGCAGGGTCCCCAGGATGGTCAGGATCAGGCCGAAGGTCGCCACCGCTTCCGAGAACACCTGTGCCGGGCCGGCGCGCAGCTTGCTCGAGACCTCCAGGATCGGCAGGGCGAACATCGCATGCGCCGCCCAGACGCCCAGGATCGCGCCGATCACCTGGGCCGCCACATAGCCCGCCGCCAGCCGCGCGCCGATCTCGCGTCGCAGGGCGAACACCAGGGTCACCGCCGGGTTGAAATGGGCGCCGCTGACCGGCCCGAACACCTCGATCAGCACCACCAGGCCCGCGCCGGTGGCGAGCGTGTTGCCCAAGAGCGCGATGGCGTCGTTCCCGCCGGCCAGCCGCTGGCCCATGATCCCGGAGCCGACCACGATGGCCAGCAACAGCGCCGCGCCCAGCGCCTCGGCGGCGAGCCGCCGCAGCGGATCGAGCACCTGGAGCGGCGGCTCCAGGCTGGCGTCCGTCCCGTCCATCAGGCGGGCTGTTCGGCGCCGGACTTGCCGATGGCCTCCAGGCGTTTCTGCAAGCTGAGCCTGTCGAGCGACGCCATCGGCAGGCTCATGAAGGCGCCGATGCGGTTGGTCAGCATCCGGTAGGTGTCGGAGAAGGCGAGCGCGATCTCGGCCTCCGCGCCCGTGGCCAGCGCCGGATCGGGCATGCCCCAGTGGGCGGTCATCGGCTGGCCGGGCCAGTACGGACAGACCTCGCCGGCGGCGTTGTCACAGACGGTGAACACGAAATCGAGGTCGGGCGCGTCGGGGTTGCTGTCGCGGGAGAATTCCTCCCAGCCCTTGGACCGGTAGCCGCCGGTCTCGTAGCCCATCTGCTCCAGCAGCCGCAGGGCGTGCGGATTGACGTGGCCGGTCGGCATGGAGCCCGCCGAATAGGCCTTGAAACGGCCCTGGCCGAGACGGTTGGCGACCGCCTCGGCGATGATCGAGCGGCAGGAGTTGCCGGTGCAGAGGAAGAGGATGTTGAAAACCTTGGGGGCGGCGTCGCTCATGATCGGTCCTCAGGCGGTGGCGGCTTCGGCGGCGCAGCACTGGCTGGCCACGGCGGCGAGCGGCGCGCAGATCTCCGGCTTGCCGGCGCAGCAGTCCTCCATCAGGAACGCCAGCAGCTCGCGCATGCGGTCGTAGCCGGCGGCGTAGATGATCGAGCGGCCCTCGCGGCGCGAGGTCGCCAGCCCCGCGCCCGCCAGGATGTTGAGGTTGGCCGACAGGGTGTTCGCCAGGCTGCCGGTCGCGCGCGCGATCTCGCCGGCGGCCATCCCCTCGGGCCCCGCCTGCACCAGCAGACGGAAGACCTCCAGGCGGCCCGGATGGGCGAGGGCGCCGAGCGCGCCCACGGCGGCGGCGCCTTCCATCAGCAGCAGGCCCCGGACGCGCTCTGGGTGGCGGGCTTCGGGGCCGCCCCGCAGCAGGCGCCGGCCTGCGACGCCTCGAGGGCGGCCATCGCCTTGTCCTCGCCGTAGGTCGTGGCCTCGCCGAAGGTGAAGAAGGTCTCCCAGCGCAGGCCCGCCGGGTCGCTCACCCAGCTCTTGTCCGACTGGGCGTAGCAGCAGGTGGTCGCGGCCTCGTCGAAGGTTTCGGCGCCGGCCGCCTTCAGTCGGCCGGAAAGCTCGGCCAGTTCGCCGGCGCTCTCCACCTGGACGCCCACATGGTCCAACCCCGCCGCGCGGGCGCGGGTCGAGATCGCGAAGTTCACCCGCGGGTCGTCCAGCATCCATTTGGCGTAGTCGTCCTTCACCACCGACGGCTGGGCGCCGAACAGGGTGGCGTAGAACCGGATCGACTGGTCGAGATCGGGCACGTTCACATGCAGGTGCAGGCGCTTCATGATGAGGTCTCCGTTCAGCCCCTTTCTTTCTATATTTCCAGAATCTTCGAAGAGTCAAGCCCGATGACCGCCGCGCTCCGCGCCCGCCCGGCCACGCTGCCGGACGCCGCCGCGATCACCCACATCTACAACCAGGGGATCGAGGACCGGATCGGAACCTTCGAGACCACGCCGCGCACCGTCGATCAGATCGAAGCCTGGTTCGCGCATGCCCCGGCGTTCGTCGCGGTGGAGGACGGGGATGGCCAGGTGCTGGGCTACGCCGTGGCGCACCCCTATTCCGATCGCTGCTGCTATCAGGGGATCGGCGAGTTCTCGGTCTACATCCGGCGCGAGGCGCGCGGGCGCGGCGTCGGCCGCATGGCCATGGCCGCCCTGATCGAACACGCCAAGGCGGCCGGGCTCTGGAAGCTGATGTCGCGCGTCTTCCCGGAGAACCGCGCCAGCCTCGCCCTCATGGCCTGGTCGGGCTTCGAGGAGATCGGCGTCCACCGCAAGCACGGCAAGCTGGACGGCGTCTGGCGCGACTGCGTGATCGTCGAGCGGGTGTTCCCGGAAAACCTCGACTAGCGACCCGCGCCGTCAGTCGTCGCAGTGCAGGCGGTATCCGATGCCCGGCTCGGTCACCAGGATCTCCGGGCTCGACGGGTCGGTCTCCAGCTTCTGGCGCAGCTGCGCCATCAGCACACGGACGAACTGGGCGTCGGCGTTGGAATCCGCGCCCCAGACGGCGGTGATGATCTGCTTGTGCGTCACCACCTGACCGGCGTGACCCGCCAGTATCCGCAGCAGCTGGTACTCGCGCGGCGTCAGCCGCACTTCCTCGCCCTGGATCATCACCCGCCGCGCCGGGAAGTTGATCTCCAGGTCGCCGAACTTGAACCGCGGCTGGGCCGAGAAGCGCCGCTCGCGCCCGCGCATCGCCGCCCGGATCCGGGCCAGCAGCTCGCCCACGCCCACCGGCTTGTTGACGAAGTCGTCGGCGCCGAGGTCCAGGGCGGCAATCTTTTCGCTCTCCAGGTCGCGCGCCGACAGCACGATGATCGGCGCTTCGGACCATTCGCGGATGCGCTGGATCACGTCCTTGCCGTCCATGTCCGGCAGGCCGAGGTCGAGGATCACCACCTCGGCGCCCTCACCGGCCAGCACCGCCAGCGCCGCCTCGCCGCTCTCCGCCGTCGAGACCACGAAGCCCGCCGCGCTCAGCGCCGGCGTCAGCGCGCGCACGATCTGCGTCTCGTCGTCGACGATCAGCAGCCGTCCGAGGTTGCCTTGTCCGTCCGTCATCCGCCCCTCACATCCTGACCGCCGGCAGCGCCAGCGACATCACCATGCCGCTGCTCGCATCCGAACGCAGGGCCGCGCTCGCGTCGCCGCCCATTCCCTGCATGACGCCGCGGACGATGGAAAGCCCCAGTCCGGTGCCCGGCAGCCGCTTGGCCGCCGCGCCGCGATAGAATTTGTCGAACAGCCGCGGCAGTTCGGCCTCCGGTACGCCCGGCCCCTCGTCGGTCACTTCCACCACCACCCGGTCGTCGCGCGGATAGCTCTTCAGCGAGATGAGGCCGCCGTCGGGACTGTAGCGGATGGCGTTCTCCAGCACATTGGCCAGGGCCACCTCGAACAGCACCGGGTCGCCCAGGGCGATCGCCGCCTCCTCGTCCAGCACGCAGGCGATCTTGCGCTTGCCGCGCAGCCGCTCGAACCGCTTCTTCGTGCGGTCCACCACCTCGCTGAGATCGAAGGCCGAGCTCGCCGGGTCCAGCATTCCGCCCTCGAGCCGGGTCATGTTCAGGAGGTTGGTGACGAAGGCGTTCAGCCGCTCGGTCTCCTCCTGGATGGTGGTGGTCAGGTCATGCCGGGTCTTGGCGTCGAACTTGTCGCCGAACTCCTGCAGCGCCGTGGCCGAGGCCAGCACCGCCGCCAGCGGCGTGCGCAGGTCGTGGCTGATCGAGGACAGGAGCGCATTCCTCAGGTCCTCGGTGCGCGCGCGGGCCTCGGCGTCGGCCTTGGCCACGGTCAGCGCCGCGCGGGTCTTCGCCGCGGCCCCGGCGTCGGCCAGGATCTGCAGCAAGTTCTCCTCCTCGGCGCTGGCGGGCTCGCCCTGCCAGCCGGCGGTCATGCCGTCGGCCAGCAGGCGCACGCGCCAGCGATGGGTCTCCACCGTGCGCACCTCGCCGCCGGCCCCCGCCGCGGGCGGCGCCTGCATCAGGCCGCGGGCGGCCGTCAGCACCTCGTCCGGCGGCGTCCCGCCGACACAGGTCAGGGCCTCGCCGTCCAGCACGAAGGCCTGGCCCCGCGCGGCGGCCGCCAGGTGGTCGGCTAGGCGGGCGCGGATCACCGTCGGATCGTCGGAGGCGGAGAACTCCCGCGAGGCCTCGAACAGCACCGCCGTGGTCAGGGCGCGCGTGTGCGCCCGCTTGGCCTCGTCGCGCACCCGGCCCGTCAGATTGCCCATCAAGACCGCCACCGTCGGGAAGGTCAGGACGACCATGATGTCCTCGGGCCGGTAGTGCGGCGGGATGAGATTGCCGTTGCCGAGATAGAGGTTGTAGATCACGAACGAGACGGCGGCGGCCAGATAGCCCGGTCCCGAGCCCAGCAGGTAGGAGGTGAACAGCACCCCTACCAGGAAGGCGCCGCCGATCCGGTTGGAGCCGGTCAGCATGAACAGCGCCTGGGCCATCACCGTGGACACGGCCACGACGCCGAGCGCCAGGGCATAGCGGCTGGGCGTGTCCAGCCGGCTCAGCCACGCCGGTTCCCGAAATCCCGTCTGGGCCAATCCCCGACTCCCGTTCTTCCAAGGCGCAAACTGCCCTGCCCGCGCCTCGCAGCCAAGGTGGCGCAGCCGCGCAGCCCTGCGCCGGGCTCACCGGCCGGGGTCGAAGGGCTTGTCCAGGGCCTCGTCGAGCGCGGGGTCGCCGACCTTGGCGGCCATGTCCCGAGCGGTCTCGCCGGCGTGGTTCTTGCGGTCCAGCCGCGCGCCGCGGCGGCGCAACAGGGCGGCGGTCTCCGGCTGGTCGGCTTGCACCGCCTTCATCAGCGCGGTCTC
>JAFEDM010000235.1 GCA_018241625.1 Pseudomonadota bacterium
GACGGGATCGAGCCAGCCGCGATTGGAGCCGCCCACGTCGCCGCCGGCCCTGAGGAATGACTGCTTCAGCTCCAGGCCGTTGGGCGCGTCGATCGGGGCGTTGGGGTCGGTGCGCTTGTTGCCCACCTCGACCTGGTGCGCCTCGTCGCCCTCCAGCGCCTTGGCCTCGGCCTCGGTATAGGCCGCCCGATCGCCGAGCTTCGCGTCGCGCGTCGTCGGGGTGATCGTGGCGTTCGACCAGTAGCCGCCGATGTCGGGCTGGCCGAAGGCGGTGCGCGGCGCCTTGTAGGCGGCCGCCGGTTCGGCGTGCGCGGCCGCGGCGGCCCCACTGGCAAGGAGGGTGAGGATCGCGGCGCTGGACAGCAGCCGAAGCCCGGTGGTGGTCATGTGGCGCTCCCTGAACTTCCCGACCCGTCTGGCGCGGGTCTGCTAGGCTGGACGCGATGATCGAACGGAATCGAATCGCGTTCCACAAGTCGTTGCAGGCGCCGCTGACCATGTCGCGTCGCGCGGCGATCGGCGGAAGCGTCGCAGCGCTGGCCGCGTCGGTCGCGCGCGGCCAGGCGGCCCCGCCGCCCGTCGTCACCCTGTTCGGCGACTCCATCGTCGCGGGCTATGGCCTGGCGCCCGCCGACGGCTTGGCCCGTCAGCTCGAACTCGCGCTGGCCGCGCGCGACGTGACGGCCGTGGTGCGCAACGCCGGCGTCCCGGGCGAACCCTCACCGGGCGGCCTGGCGCGGCTCGACGCCTCGGTGAGGAAGGACACGGCGGTCTGCGTCGTGGAGTTCGGCGGCAACGACCGCAGGCTGGGCCTGCCGGAGAGCCTGACCCACGACAGCCTCGATCAGATCGTCCAGCGGCTGCGCGCCCGGGGCGTGACGGTGATCGTGGCGGAGAACGGCGGCCTGGGGCGGATCCAGCGCGAGATCGCCGAGGCCCGCGGCGCGATCTTCTACCCCAACCTCTTCGCCGGGACCGGCCGCGACATGCGCCTTCCCGACGGCGTCCATCCCAACGCCGCCGCCGAGCGGATCATGGCCCAGGCCCTGGCCCCGGTGGTCGCCCAGGCATTGCGCGACCACCGCTGAGAAAACGGACGACTACTTCCTGTCCGCGACCAGGGTCGGGCTCGACCTGCCGCCATAGGCGAGGGTGACCAGGAGCGCGTTCAGGCCGACCACCGCACGGGCCACGGACTGGTGGTAGCACTGCTCCCGGCGGCGGATCGTTTCGGCGTCGGCCCCGACGAAAGCCGTTCCTTCGATGCACACCGAGGCGGACGCGGCGCTGGCGCTGCACGCGCGCCCGGAACGATTCGAACGTCCGACCTCGCCTTCCCTCGCGACGCATGGGAGATTCGTCGCTCGATCCCACGCCGCCGGACCCGCGGCTCGGCGTGCCGTTGGGGCCGCGGAAACACAATGTGGGCGACGAACGTGCTTGCGCGGCCCAAGCAGCCTGAGCGGCGGGTCCGCGCGTGGAAATTCTGCACGGCGGCTTTGCTCACAAGCCGGTTCAATTCGCCCCCTCAAGCGTGAGTGCTAATCCTTGAGCGGCCTGTTTCCCCAAGCCTCCTGATCGTCCTGAGCCAGCGCCGCATTTGACATCAGCGACGCCTCCCGTGTGCCATGGGCCCTGTCTTGCGTGAATTGCGCAGTGGAGGGCTCATCCGCTCGGATCGGCGTGTAATTGTACAGCGTCGGCCCTTCCCGTCCGGGCCGCCAGGACATGCGGGTCGGCATCAAGGTTCGATCAGTCGCCGGGCGTCGATCCGCGGTTTGGACGCCCGGCTTCGGACGCGGTAGCGCCGTTTCGCGCCGCCTCGACGAGCCGCAATTGCGGCGTGCGATCCGGCTTCGGAACCTCGGCGTGCGGTGGGGTGAAGCAGTGCATTTCCTGGACGTCACCTTGGACGATCACAATTCCGGCCACGCCCGTGCTGGCCTGTTCGCGGGCCCGGGCGCAGGCCAGGCGGATGGCCTCGTCCCGGTCCGGGAAGACTTCCGCGTCGAGCCCGTCGCGAAGCACCTGCCAGGAGCCGAACCGCATGGCGACGACATACTTGCACGAGGGCGAGCCTGCGACGGGCGCCGCCTCGGTGACGCGCAGACGGGGCGGCGGCCGCCGGCCCAGCATCCAGAGATCGGAGGTCGGGATCATCTCACGCGGCCTTCTGCAGGGCGGGGAGGAACTGCCGGCGCGCGACGTGCAGTTCGCGGTGTCTGCCATGGCGGCACTGTTCTACCGAATAGCCGTACCGTTCTAGGACCTGATGGATCGGATCGACGCGGGCTGCGGGACCATCCGGCAGGGGCGACTGGAACACCAGTGCGCCGCCTTCGCGGACGTGCGGCCCCCTGGCCAGCAGGTCCTCAAGGCGGGCTTCATCGCAGGTGTGGGCGACGATCAGCGCATCCGGCTGTTCATGCGGCCCGGCGCCCGGCCGCTGATAGCCGACCTGTTCGAAGCCATGCCGGCACAGCCAGAGCAGGGCCGAAAGGCCGCTCGGGCCGGTGACCCGGATCACGCTGGACTTGGAGATCTTGGCCTGCCCCAGCAGGGCTATGAGGGGATCGCTGCTGAACAGGCCGCCAGATGCGTCCCGGGTCGACGGGTCCTTGGGCATTGAAACGCGAACTCCGTAGGCAGGGCGCCGAGCCCTTTGAATGCCTGGATTGTCTCGCGAGCAGGCGTAAGCGTTCGATATCGAAATCGCCCGTCCGGATAAGAGAAACGTCAAGGCGCAGCGAGACCCATGGCCGGACATCGCCATGCCGCTGCGATTCACCACCGGAGGCGCCCGAGCCGCCCAATTCCACATCGAACGCTTATGCCGCCGGGCGGTAGAATGCGCATGGCCTGGTTAAGGCCACGGAGCTGGGAGTCGAGAATGTCCGAAGCCTTGATGGACGACCTGGGGCCGCCCGATGGCGGCGCAAGCCTGCCGAAAGCCGCCTATACCGACCCTTCCGCGCCGCTGCCGCCGCTGGCGCAATACGCAGTGTCCCTGGTGCTGGTGGCGCTCGCGACCGGTCTGGCCTTCATCGTCAACCAGCTGATTGCCGCCCCGAACCTGACCCTGATCTTCGTCCTGCCGGTCATGGCGGCGGCGACCTTCTTCGGCTGGGGCCCCTCGCTGCTCGCCGTGGCGGCCAGCGTTCTCGCGTACGACTTCTTCTTCACCCAGCCCTACTATTCGCTGCGGATCGCCAGCACGTCCGACCTGTGGGCCACGGCGCTGTTGCTGGTGATCGCCGCCATCGTCAGCACCCTGGCGGCGGAGTTGCGCCGCCGCGCCGCCGAAGCGCGCCGCGCAACCGAACAAGCGCAGGCCCTGCAGGCGCTCGCCCATATGGTGATCCAGGCTCGCCCGACCCCGGAAATCGTGGAGGCGGCCGCCGCCAGCCTGTCGCGCATCTTCCGGGCGCCGGCGGTGATCTTCGCCCCAGCGAAGGGCGTCCTGCGCGCGGTCGCGTCCGCCGGAGACGCCAAGGTGACGCCGGCTGAGGAAGAGGCAGCCCAGGGCGCGCTTGATAGCCAGCGCGTCGCGCGAGCCCAGATCTATCCCTACGACCAGTCGACCTTCGACTTCTGGCCGGTGTCATCCTCAAAGGAAGGCGGCTACGTCGTCGGCGTCAACTTCACGCACACCGGGCGAGACCGCCCGGCGCAGCCCGAGCGTTTTGTCGAGATCGTCGGCGGCTACCTGGCCGCGGCGTCGCGGGCGCACGGCTAGCGCGGGGTCACGCCCCAGAGGAGCGCGCCGCCTCATCCGCCATGAACCGATAGCCGATCCCGGGCTGGGTGAGGATCAGTTTGGGTTCGGAAGGGTCGACCTCGATCTTCTGGCGAAGCTGGCCGATGAACACCCGCAGGTACTGCATGTCGTGGGCATGCGCTGGCCCCCAGAGCGAGACCAACAGTTCCCTGTGGGTCAGCACCTTGCCATCGGCCTCGGCGAGCTTGACGAGGAGCTCGTATTCCTTGGGTGACAAATGGACCGGCTCGCCGCCTCGCGTCACCAGACGGCGCGGGATGTCGATGGTGAGGTCCCCGGCGTGGACGACCGGCGGCGGGGCGTCGGCTTGCCGCAGCTGGCGGCGCATGGTCACCCGCAGCCTGGCCAGCAGTTCGCCAACCCGAAAGGGCTTCTCGACATAGTCGTCAGCCCCGGCGTCCAGAGCCTCGATCTTCTCCATCTCGCGATCACGGGCGGAAAGGATGATGATCGGGCCTTCGTAGAAGGCGCGCGCCTTCTTCAGTACGTCCTGGCCGTCGATGTCGGGTAAGCCGAGGTCGAGCACCACGGCGTCCGGCGGCCGCCGCGCGATCTCGGCCAGGGCCTGGCGGCCGTTGTCCGCGCGGATCGGCTCATAGCCGGCGGCGTTGAGCGCCGGGCTGAGGAAACGGTGAATCTGCGGCTCGTCGTCGACGACGAGAATCCGGAGCTTATGCATCGGCTTTCACCAAACTCGCCGCCTCGGTTTCCTTGCGCAGGCTGATCAGAATCCGCGTGCCCTTGCCGTCGTGGATCGGGCTTGCGGCCGCGATGCGCCCGCCCATGGCCTCGACGAAGCCCTTGGAGATGGCCAGGCCGAGTCCGGCCCCTTTCCCGCGGTCGCTGGACTCCTCCATCCGGCGGAACCGTTCGAACACCCGCTCCAGCTCGGCCGTCGGGATGCCGCGGCCCTCGTCTTCAATGCTCAGCACCACGTTGTTGCGGTCCTCGTAGGCGGCGAGCTCGATGGTGGAATCCTCGGGACTGTAGGCAATGGCGTTTTCGAGGATGTTGACCAGCGCCTGTTCCAGCAGGGCGGCGTCCACCTTCACCGAAGGCAGGTCAGGCGGATAGTCGCGGGTGACCTTCCGGTCGGCGAGACGGCGAGAGACCCGGTCCAGCGCTGCGCCCAGCACGTCGCGGACGTCGACCCAGTCGCTTCGGATGTTCAGGCCACCGCCCTCGAGCCGCGTCATGTCGAGCAGGTTGCCGACATAGCGGTTCAGCCGCTCGGCCTCCTCGCGGATGCTGGTGAGCAGGTCGCGCCGCACGGGCTTCTTGAGGGAGTCCTCGTACTCGAGAAGCGTGGTCGCCGAGCCCAGCACGGTGGCGAGCGGCGTGCGCAGGTCGTGGCTGACCGAGTTGAGCAGGGCCGAGCGCAGCTTGTCGGAACGCCGGAGCGCCTCGGCGTCGGCGGCATCGGCGGCGAACTCCGCCCGCTCCAGCGCCACCGCGCCCTGGTCCAGCAGGGCTGAGACGAAGCGTTCGCCGTCACCGCCCTGAACCGCCTTGGCCTCGAACCCGGCCACGCCCGACCGCGCCTTCACGCCCTGCAGGGGCCGATAGGTCCAGTTGGCGCTTGGCAAGGTGCCCGTGTCGGCGCCGGCTGGCTCCCCGTGTTGCCAGGCCCAGCGGGCGGCCACGACATCGGTCGTGCCGAGCGGCTTGAGCGTCGGGGCGCCGGCGACCGGCAGGACGTCTTCGCCGCCGGGCAGCAACACGACCGCTTCGCCGCCGGTCGCCGCCGCCAGTTGGTCGGCCAGCGCCTGGGCGGCCTCTTCCCGGGACGTGGCGCCGGACAGCCGGCGGCTGGCCGCCAGGAGGGCGGTGATCGCTGACGCGCGCCGCGATGTCGCCAGCGCCTGGTCGCGGATGCGGCCCGTGAGCCAGCCGGTGGTCATGGCCACGGCGAAGAACACCACGAACGTGAAGACGTCGGCCGAATGGCCGATGACGATCGACAGCCGCGGCTCGAGGAAGAAGAAGTTGTAGACGAAGGCGGCGACGGCCGCCGCCGTGACCGCCGGCCAGAGCCCGAAGGCCAGGCCGCTGATCAGCACGCTGACCAGGAAGATCATCGCCAGGTTGGCGCCGTGGGAGAACTGGTCCACCAGACCGGCCAGGCCGCCGGCGATCCCGACCAGGCCGATCGAGATCAGATGCCCGCGCCAGGCGGCCAGCGACGGGCGCCCCACGGGCTCCGCAGGCGAATCCGGCTCCGGCTGCGCCTCCTCGGTGATGATGTGGAGGGCAGCCCCCTTCACCTGTTCTGCCAGCGCCGGGATGAGCGCCTGGCCGAACAGCGCCCGCCAGCGCGAACGGCCGGATTTGCCGACCACGATCTGGGTGACGTTGTTCTGATGCGCGTATTCAAGCAGCGAGCCCACCAAGTCGTCGCCGGTGAGCACGACGTTTGAGCCGCCGAGCTGTTCGGCGAGCTTGAAGGCGGCGTTGATCTTGGCCGCCCCGGCCGCGTCCGGCGAGCGCCGGTTCGGCTGCTCGACGTTGGCCACCGTCCAGGGCGCGTCCATCATCATGTCGGAGAGGCGCCGCCCGGCCCGCACGAGGCTCTGGGCCATGGCGTCCGGCCCGATCATCACCAGGATGCGTTCGCCGGCCGCCCAGGGCCCCTCAACGCCGCGCTGGCGCATATGGCTGAGCAGCTGGTCGTCGACGGTCTGCGCCATGCGCCGCAGCGCCAGCTCGCGCAGGGCCGTCAGGTTCTCAGGCTTGAAGAAGTTGGCTGCCGCCGTGCGGGCGGTGTCCGGCAGGTAGACCTTGCCCTCGCTCAGCCGCTGGCGAAGCTCGTCGGGGGTGATGTCCACCAACTCGATGTCGTCGGCCCGGGCGAAGGCCGAGTCCGGCACCGTCTCGCGCTGCCGTACGCCGGTGATCTTCCAGACCAGATCGACCAGGCTCTCGATGTGCTGGACGTTCAGCGTCGTCCAGACGTTGACGCCGGCCGACAGCAGCTCCTCGACGTCCTGCCAGCGCTTCGGATGACGCGAGCCCGGGGCGTTGGAGTGGGCGTATTCATCGACCAGCAGCAGCGCGGGCTTGCGCCTCAGCGCCTCGTCGATGTCGAACTCCAGGAGGGTGCGGCCCTTGTACTCGATGGGCTTGCGGGGAAGGATCTCGAGGCTGGTCGTCAGCGCCTCGGTGTCCTTGCGCCCGTGGGTCTCGACCACGCCCACCAGGACCCCGCCGCCCTCGGCCTGGCGACGCGCGCCCTGCGAGAGCATTTCGTAAGTCTTGCCCACCCCCGGCGCCATGCCAAGGAAGACCTTGAGCCGGCCGCGCCCGGCCTTGGCCGCTTCCTTGAGAAGGGCGTCGGGGTCGGGGCGGCGCGGCTCGTCGGGCTTCATCAGGTCTTCGGGGTACTCTTCGGCGCGGCGCTGTCCAGCGCCCTGTTGGTCATCAGCACGTTGACGTGTCGCTCGCCGAGGAAGCCCAGCGCGGAGCCTTCGACATGCGCATCGATCACCTTGCGGACGGCCTCGGGCGACACGCCACGGGCCTTGGCGATGCGGTCGACCTGCAGCCGGGCGTAGGCCGGCGAGATGTCGGGGTCGAGGCCCGAGCCGGAGGTCGTGATGGCGTCGTCGGGGATCTCGTCGTGGCCCGTGGACTTGCGGAGCGCCTCGGCGTCGCCTTTCACGCGCTTGGCCAGGTCGGCGTTCAGCGGTCCGTAGTTGGAACCCGAGGAACCCGAGGCGTCGTAGCCGTTGTTGCCCGCCGCCGACGGCCTGGGATGCAGGTACTCGTCCTTGGTGAAGGGCTGGGCGATCAGGGCTGAGCCGATCACCTGGCCCTTGTCGTCCTTCACCAGGCTGCCTTCGGCCTGGTAGGGGAAGACCACCTTGGCGACGCCGGTGATGGCCAGGGGATAGCCCACACCCAGCAGGGCTGTGAACAGCACCGTCGAGACGACGGCGGGGCGGATGTCTGAGAGCATGCTCATGGCGCTTTGGTCCTAGGCCAGGCCGATGGTGGTGACGATCAGGTCGACGACCTTGATCCCGATGAACGGCGCGATGACGCCGCCCAGGCCGTAGATCAAGAGGTTGCGCTGCAGGAGCTTGGAAGCCCCGATGGCGCGGTACTTGACCCCCCTGAGCGCCAGCGGCACCAGCGCAATGATGATCAGGGCGTTGAAGATCACCGCCGACAGAATCGCGCTGTGGGGGTTGCCCAGCCGCATGATGTTCAGCGCGCCCAGCGCCGGCAGCGAGACCACGAAGATCGCCGGGATGATGGCGAAATATTTCGCCACGTCGTTGGCGATCGAGAAGGTCGTGAGTGCGCCGCGGGTGATCAGCATCTGCTTGCCCACCTCGACGATCTCGATGACCTTGGTGGGGTCGCTGTCGAGGTCCACCATGTTGCCGGCCTCGCGGGCGGCCTGGGTGCCGGTCTGCATGGCGACCCCCACGTCGGCCTGGGCGAGCGCCGGGGCGTCATTGGAGCCGTCGCCGCACATGGCGACGAGGCGGCCCTTGGCCTGCTCGGCGCGGATCAGCCGCAGCTTGTCCTCCGGCGTGGCCTCGGCCAGGAAATCATCGACGCCGGCTTCAGAAGCGATCGCCGCGGCAGTGACCGGATTGTCGCCGGTGATCATCACCGTGCGCAGGCCCATGCGGCGCAGGTCCGCGAAGCGCTCCTTCACACCCGCCTTGACCACGTCCTTCAGGTGGATGACGCCGACCAGGACGCCGTTCTCCGCGACGGCCAGCGGCGTGCCCCCGGCGCGCGCGATGCGATCGATCGCGGCGTTCAGCTCGGCCGGGGCCTGGGCGGCCGTCAGGCCAGCCAGCTTGAAGATCGCGTCGACCGCGCCCTTGCGCCAGCTGTCCGCGCCGGCGTCGAGGCCGGAGATCCGGGTGGTGGCGCTGAACGGCACGGGCGTGGAGTCCTTGGGCGGCGTGCCGGTCAGGCCCTTTTCCAGCGCCAGGTCGACGATCGAACGGCCTTCCGGAGTTTCGTCGGCCAGCGAGGCCATCATGGCCGCCTGCAGGGCGCGCTCGGCGCGCACGCCCGGCGCGGCGATGACCTCGGTGGCCATGCGGTTGCCGTGGGTGATGGTGCCGGTCTTGTCGAGCAGCAGGGTGTCGACGTCGCCCGAGGCCTCGACCGCGCGCCCGGAGGTGGCCAGCACATTGACCTTCAAAAGGCGGTCCATTCCGGCGATGCCGATGGCCGACAGCAAGCCGCCGATGGTGGTCGGGATCAGGCAGATGAAGAGCGCGCCCAGCACCAGGGGGTCGAGCTTGACGCCCGAATACTGGCCGAGGCCTAGCAGGGTGGCCACCGCGATCAGGAAGATCAGGGTCAGGCCGGCGAGCAGCACGGTCAGCGCCAACTCGTTCGGCGTCTTGCGCCGCTCGGCGCCCTCGACCATGGCGATCATGCGGTCGAGGAAGGTGTTCCCCGGCTCGGCGGTGATGCGCACCTTGATCCAGTCGGAGACGACGGTCGTACCGCCGGTGACGGCCGAGCGGTCGCCGCCGCTTTCGCGGATGACGGGGGCGCTCTCGCCGGTGATCGCCGCCTCGTTGACGCTGGCCACCCCCTCGACGATCTCGCCGTCGGAGGGGACCATGTCGCCGGCCTCGACCAGGACGATGCTACCGGCGGTGAGCTTGAAGGCCGGGGTCATGACCACCGCGCCCTTGTCGTCGAGCAGCTTGGCCTTCACGTCGACGCGCTGAGCGCGAAGGGCGTCGGCCGCCGCCTTGCCGCGGCCTTCGGCGATGCTCTCGGCGAAGTTGGCGAACAGCACCGTGAACCAGAGCCAGACCGCGATCTGCAGCGCCCACCAGGGGCTGGCGCCGGTGGCGAAGGCGTTGGCGGTCGAGGCGGTCGCCAGGATGGCGATGATCTCGGTGGCGAGGATCACCGGGTTGCGGGCGAGCTTGCGCGGATCGAGCTTCACGAAGGAGTCTCGGACCGCGCGCGCCATCACGCTGGAGGACAGCGTGGTCGAAGCGACCGCGGAGCGGCGCTTGTCGCCGAGGTGGACCGTAGCGTCGGTCATGGGGATCTAGCTCCGGAAGACTTCAGTGGCCGGCGACGGCGGCGAGCACTTGGAAGTGCTCGACGATCGGGCCGAGGGCTTGGGCGGGAAAGAACTGCAAGCCGCCCATGATCAGGATCACGCCGATCAGCAGGCTGATGAACAGCGGGCCATGGGTCGGAAGGGTGCCGGCCGAGGGCTCGAGCTTCGGCTTGGCGGCGAGCGAGCCGGCCATGGCCAGCACCGGCACGACGTAGGCGAAGCGGCCGAGCAGCATGGCGATGCCGAGCGTCGCGTTCCAGTAGGGGACGTTGGCGCTGAGGCCGGCGAAGGCCGAGCCGTTGTTCCCGGTCGCCGAGGAGTAGGCGTAGAGGATCTCGGAAAGACCGTGCGGGCCGGAGTTCTCGAGGCCCTTGAGCGCCACGGGGATCACGGCGGCGGCGGCGGCGAAGCCGAGGATCGACAGCGGCAGGATCAGCACCGCCAGCATGGCGAACTTCACCTCCCGCGCCTCGATCTTCTTGCCCA
>JAFEDM010000236.1 GCA_018241625.1 Pseudomonadota bacterium
AACGCGGTGGTCGACGCCGAGATCGCGCCCTTCTTCCGTGACCTGGCCAGTCGCCTGGGCGCGGCGCACCTGGTGATCGGCCGGGCCGGCGCGGGCTCGGTCTGCGAATTCGCCGTGGCCGGAAAGCCCGCGATCCTGGTGCCCCTGGCCATCGCGCTGGACGACGACCAGGGCCAGAACGCCAAGCTGCTGGCCGACGCCGGCGGCGCCGAGATCGCCCGCGAGAACCAGCTCACGGTCGAGAGCCTCTCGAAGGCGCTGGAGACGCTGTTCAGCAATCCCGCGCGCCTGACCCGCATGGCCGCCGCCTCGCGCGCCGTGGCCATCCCCGACGCCGCCGAGCGCTTGGCCGACGTCGTCGAGCAGACCGCCCGCGCCTGACGCAGCCTTCGCCGCCGTTCGGCGTTCCTGTAACAAGTCGGTGAGGAAGCTCTACTGTAGGTAGGAATTCCCTTGCCGCGTTTCTACGAGAGACACAACTTCTAGTTAAGCTCCTTTAGGTGGAGCGGGCTCTGGGGTTCTCGTATGAAACCGTTCCTGATGGCCGCCGCGGCTGCGGCGCTGGTTCCGATGGCCGCATCGGCCGCGACAAGCCTCACCTATCAGGCGGCGCCCGACATCGTCGGACAGACCTCCACCGCGACCATCGCCAGCGGCGGCAACCCGATCTATGCCGCCACCGCGCCACAGTATTCCGGCGTCGTGGCGCTGATCATGAACGAGGGCGCGGCCGGCAACTTCATCTGCTCGGGCGCGCTGCTGCCGGACCGTCGCTCGATCCTCACCGCAGGCCATTGCGTCAGCCACGGCGCCGGCACGGCCAACCCGATCAGCACCACCGCCTATTTCTACAACGGCGGCAATCCCGATCAGGTCGTGCCGCTGAGCGCCGCGGCCACGGCGGTGGCGGTGAGCAAGTACATCGTCAACCCGCTCTATACCGGCCAGGTGATCGACGAGAACGACATCGCGGTCGTGCAGCTGGCGCAGGCGGCCCCGGCGTTCGCCCAGAGCTATGGCCTCTATGCCGGCAATCCGGTGGGACAGGACTACAACGTCGCGGGCTACGGCATGCGCTCGGACGTCGGCGGTTCGGTGGGCGCGGACCTGGGGACCGGCCGCCTGCGCCAAGGCGACAACCGCTACGACTTCACCCTCGGCGATCCGGCCTTCGGGGGCTTCTTCGATCCTTCCGGCGGCTTCTTCGGGAGCGCCGACAACAGCCACGTCCTGTTGGCCGACTTCGACAACGGCCTGAGCGCGAACGACGCCTCCTGCCTGCTGCTCACCGCCGGCTTCGGCGAAGCGCCCAATTCGCAGTTCTGCAACACCGGCCTCGGCGACCTGGAAGTGAGCACCGCGCCGGGCGACTCGGGCGGCCCGCAGTTCATCAACGGCCAAATCGCATCGGTGACCTCGTTCGGCCTGACCTTCGGGACCGACTTCGGCGATATCGACGGCAACCTCAACGACACCTTCGGCGAGTTCAACGGCTTCACGCCGGTCGGAACCCACCTCGACTTCATCAACGACGCCATGGTGCCCGAGCCCGCCGCCTGGGCCCTGATGTTGCTGGGGTTCGGCGTGT
>JAFEDM010000237.1 GCA_018241625.1 Pseudomonadota bacterium
CCTTCGTGGTCTGGTTCGTCTGGCGCGCCTGGGCCAGGCGGACCGGGCGGCCGATGGGCTCGACGCCCTGGCCCTGGCTGTTCGCCGCCGGGGTGAGCCTGGTCGGCCTGTCGTTGATCGCGACCGCGCTATTCCATACGGACAACCGGCATGCGCCCTATGTGCCGGGCCAGGCCGCGCCGGACGGCTCGGTGAGCGCCGGCTATTTCGAGAAGGCTCCGAAGTCCCCAGCTTCGGGGACAAACAAGTGACTGAAACCATCGGCCAGCGCCCGTGGATGACCGCGCCCAAGGCGGCGGCGGTGCTGGACGCCCTGGAGGCGGCCGGTGGGCCGGATTGCGCCCGCTTCGTCGGCGGCTGCGTGCGCAACACCCTGATCGGGCGCCCGGTCAGCGACATCGACATCGCCACGGTGCTGACGCCGGATGTGGTGACCCAGGCGTTGGAGGCGGCCGGGTTGAAGGCCGTGCCGACCGGCGTCGAGCACGGCACGGTGACCGCGGTCTCGGGCGGCCAGCCCTATGAGATCACCACCTTGCGCCGCGACGTCTCGACCGACGGCCGGCGCGCCGTGGTGGCCTTCACCACCGACTGGGCCGAGGACGCCCAGCGGCGCGACTTCACCCTGAACAGCCTCTATGCGCGGCGCGACGGGAGCGTCTTCGACCCCACGGGCCACGGGGTGACCGACGCGCGGGCTGGGCGCATCGTCTTCGTGGGCGAGGCCCAGGCGCGGGTGCGCGAGGACTATCTGCGCATCCTGCGGTTCTTCCGCTTCTTCGCCTGGTACGGCGCGGGCGCGCCCGACGCCGAGGCCCTGGCGGCCTGCGAGGCGCTGCGCGGGGAGCTGAAGACCCTGTCGGCCGAGCGGGTGTCGAAGGAGCTCACGAAACTCCTGGCGGCCGACGATCCGCGCCCGGCGGTGGCGCTGATGCACCGGACCGGGGTGCTGGGCGAGGTGCTGCCGGCGCCCGTCGACATCGCCCGGTTCGAGGGCCTGGTGGCGCTGGAGGCCGACCAGCTGTTCGAATGCGACCCGCTGCTGCGCCTGGCGGCCCTGCTGCCGGACGACCAGGTGGGCGCGGTGGGCTTCGCCGAGCGGTTGCGGTTCTCCAACGCCGAGCGCGACCGGCTGGCGCAGGCCCTGGCGCCGACGCCCGCGCTGAAGAGCTGGATGAGCCCCAAGGAAATCCGCCGGGCGGTCTATCAGCTCGGCCCGAAGCCGTTCCGCGACCGGGCGAAGCTGGCCTGGGCGAGGTCGGAAGGCACGGCGGCGACCATGCAGTGGCGCGGGCTGATCGCGCTCGGCGAAGGCTGGGCGCCGCCGGCCTTTCCGCTGACCGGCGAGGACGTGATCGCCGCCGGCGTGCCCAAGGGCCCGATGGTCGGCCAGGTGATGCGCGAGGTCGAGGCCTGGTGGATCGACCACGACTTCCTCGACGACAAGCTGTCGACCATCGAGAAGCTGAAGGCCGTGGCCCAGGGAATGGCGTTCTAGGCTGGCGGCTCGCGGCGCTGGTTGACGCGCGCGTGGATCGCCACCGCGGCGGCGGCGAAACCTGACGCCGCGCCGACGCCGAGCGCCCAACGTGGCCCGAAGCGGTCGGCGACCCAGCCCACGATCGGCGCGCCGATCGGGGTTCCGCCGAGGGCGAGCGCGACCCTGAGCGCCATGACCCGGCCGCGCATGGCCGGCTCCGTCGAAAGCTGCATCAGGGCGTTGGTGCCGTTGATGAAGGTCATGTAGGCGCCGCCGACCACCACCAGGGCCGCGCCGAAGGCCCAGTAGGTTGGGGCCAGGGCCGCCAGGACGAAGCCGACGCCCACCAGGGTCGCGCCCCACAGCAGGGTGAGCTGCGTGGGACGGCCGCGCCGCGCGCCGATCAGGCCGGCCGCGATGGTGCCGACCGCCATCACCGAAGACAGGGCGCCGAAGCCGCGCGCGTCCACGTGGAACACCCGCACCGCCATGGTCGAGATGAAGATCGGGAAATTGAGCCCGAAGGTCCCGATCAGGAACAGCATGGCCAGGATGGCGATCAGGTCCGGCCGGCCCGCCACGTAGCGCAGGCCTTCCCGGAAGCTGCCGCGCTTGCGCGGGGCGCGGGTGGATGGGTGGAGCTCGTGTTTGCGCAGGAAGAACAGCGAGGCCAGCACCGCCAGGAAGGAGGCGGCGTTCAGCAGGAAGGCCCAGCCGGTCCCCACCGCCGCGATCATCAGACCGCCCGCCGCCGGGCCGGCGAGGCTCGCGAGGTTGAAGGTCATGGAATTCAGCACGACCGCGTCGGGCAGGTCCTCGTCGCCGACCAGCTGGGAGACGAAGACCTGGCGGACGGGGGAATCGAAGGCCGCCGCGCAGCCCAGCAGGAAGGCCAGGACGTAGACGTGCCAGAGCTGCACGGCGCCGGTCACGGTCAGCAGACCGAGGGCCAGCGCCAGAACCCCCTGGGCGCCTTGGGTCAGCATGAGGAGCCGGCGCTGATCCGAATGGTCCGCCGCCGAGCCCGTCCAGGGCAGGAGCAACAGTTGCGGCGCGAACTGCAGGGCCATGACCACGCCCACCGCCGAGGCGCTCTTGTGAGTCAGGATGGTCAGCACCAGCCAGTCCTGGGCGGTGCGCTGGACCCAGGTCCCGAGGTTGGAGACCAGGGCGCCCGCCGCCCAGAGGCGGTAGTTGTGACGCCTCAGCGAGCGGAAGGCGCGGGCGGGCGCGCCGCTCACGCCAGCAAGGCCAGGATGTCGTCCGTGGAACCGGTCTCGCCCAGCCGCGGGAAGATGTAGCCCAGGCTGTGGGCGTGGGCTTCGGCGCTCAGGTCGGCGACGGCGTCGGTGGCGATCGTGACGTTGAAGCCGGCCTCATAGGCCTGGCGCGCGGTGGACTCGACGCCGGCGCTGGTGGCGACGCCGGTGACCACCACTTGGGTGACGCCGAGGGCCTTCAATTTCGCCTCGAGCTCGCCGCTGCGGAACGCGCCCCAGGTCTGTTTGACGATCCGGATGTCGCTGGCCTGCGGGTCCAGGGCGTCGATCACCTCGAAGAATTCGGCCGGCAGGTTGGGCGGCAGGCGACGCGCGGCCTCGGTGCGCCCGGGCGCGGTGCCGTCAGCGGTGACCAGCACGACGGGCAGGCCCCTGGCGCGGAAGGCGGCGGCCAGGGCGTGGCTGCGCTCGACCACCGGCTCGAAGACGGCCGGCGGGACCATGGCGGCCAGGCCCTTCTGCAGGTCGATGACGATCAGGGCCGACTTGGGATCGAGCGCGGTGACGGGCATGGGAACTCCTACTCTTGGGTCAGGCGGTGCAGCAGGGGCAGGGCGGCGGCCAACTGGTCCTGCTCCTCAGGGGAAAGGCGGGCGTCGATAGTGCGCGACAGCCAGTCCTGGCGCGCGGCGCGGCCTTCGGTGAGCCACTGGCGGCAATGGTCGCTGAGCGACAGCAGGGTCTGGCGGCCGTCGGTTGGGTCAGGCGTTCCGGTCACCAGGCCGGCAGCCTCCAGCGCCGCGACGACGGCGCCCATGGACTGCGGCCGCATGCCCTCGGCGCGGGCGAGGGCGGAGGTGGTGAGCGGTCCGTCGCTGTCCAGGCGCACGATCACCGCGGTCTGCGAGGGCGGCAAGTCGCCGGCATCAGCCTGCTCGCGCAACCGGCGCTTCAACTTGCCGGAGAAGCCGCGAAGACCCTGCGCCAGGGCGAGAGCCAAGGGCGGGATGTCGGTAGGGTCGCTCATGAGAGGCGAGGTCATATATGAAGTTAAACTGTAAAGATAGACTTCATATCGCTCGCGCTTCAACCGGTCCGCCGGACGGACTAGGAATGGCGTCATGAAGCTCGGCATCCTCAAGACCGGTCGCCCGCCCAAGGCCTGCGTTGCGCAGTTCGGGACCTATCCGGACATGTTCCGCGGCCTGCTGGGCGAGGCCGCCTATGACTGGGCGACGTTCGACGTGGAGGCGGGTGAGCTGCCGGACAGCCCGACGGCCTGCGACGGCTACATCATCACCGGCGGCGCTGCGGGCGCCTACGACCCGCTGCCGTGGATCGCGCCGTTCGAGGAGTTCCTGCGCGGGGCGAAGGGCCAGGCGGCGCTGGTCGGCGTCTGCCTGGGGCACCAGCTGATGGCGCAGGCGTTCGGCGGGACGGTGATCAAGTCGCCCAAGGGCTGGGGCGTGGGCGAGAACGAATACCGGCTCGAGCGGCGCGAGGGCTGGATGGGCGCCGAAGCCCCGGCCACGATCCGGCTGCCGGCCAGCCATCAGGACCAGGTGGTGGAAAGGCCGCCGGGCGCCGAGGTCTGGGCGGCCAGCGACTTCACCCCGTTCGCGGGGCTGGTGTGGCCGGGGGAGCGGGCGATTTCCATGCAGCCGCACCCGGAGTTCGACCCGGCCTACGCCAAGGCCCTGATCGAAACCCGCCGCGACGGGCCCTTGACCCACGAACAGGCGACGGCCGCGGTGGCGAGCTACAGCGGCGCGGACGACCGGGCCCGCGTCGGGGGCTGGATCGCGGCGTTCCTCAAGGAGAACGCCTGAGCCCGCGCAACCCGCTGTCCCGCTTGGCGTTCAGCGGATGGACGGGGAGGATCCGCGCATGCTCAACAGACTGCTGATCGCTCTGAGCGGCGCCGCCGCGGCCTTCGCCGTCGGCTTCCTCAACAGCGGCCTGACGCCGATCGGCTAGGTCCAGGCCACCAGCGGCGGCATGGACGAGAGGATGGTCTCGATGTTGCCGCCGGCCTTGAGGCCGAACATGGTCCCGCGGTCGTAGAGCAGGTTGAACTCGACGTAGCGGCCGCGGCGGACCAGCTGCTGGGCGCGGTCGTCGTCGGTCCAGGGTTCGTCCATGCGGTGGCGCACGATCTTCGGGTAGACGCCCAGGAAGGCCTCGCCGACCGCGCGGGTGAAGGCGAAGTCCTTCTCGAAGTCGCCGGTGTTGTGGCGGTCGTAGAAGATGCCGCCGATCCCGCGCATCTCGCCCCGGTGCGGCAGGAAGAAGTACTCGTCGCACCAGGCCTTGTACTTGCCGTACCACTCCGGATCGAAGGGATCGCAGGCGTCCTGCATGGCCTTGTGGAAGAGGATGGTGTCGTCGGCGTCCTGGCTGCGCTGCTCGTCCAGCATGGGCGTCAGGTCCGCGCCGCCGCCGAACCAGCTCTCCGCGGTCGACAGGAAACGGGTGTTCATGTGCACCGTCGGCACGCGCGGGCTGCGCGGGTGGACGATCAGGCTGATCGAGGCGGAGACATAGGACGGGTCCTTGTCCGCGCCCGGCATGGTGGCCGCCATCTCCGGGGAGAAGCGGGCGACCGCGGCGGAGGTGTGGACGCCGGCCTTCTCGATCAGCCGGCCGCGCAGGTGGCCGCCGATCCCGCCGCCCACGCCGGTCTCGCGCGTCCAGGGGCGCAGGTCGAAGCGGCCCGGCTCGCCAGGGTAGAGCTCGGGCGGCGCCTCGTCCTCCAGGCGTTCCAGCTCGGCGATGATGCGGGTCTGCAGGCCCTCGAACCAGGCCTTGGCGCGGTCGCGCCGCTCCAGGATTTCCGGCGGCAGGGAGGAGGCGGGAGGTGGTGCGGCGGCTTGCGACATGATCCGCTAGCTAGCCGGTCGGCGCCCCGGTTGGGAAGGCGTGCGTCTGGCGCAGGGCCTCGCTGAGCGCGATGGCGGCGCTGACCGTCAGGTTCAGCGAGCGCGCGCCGGGGGCGAGCGGGATGTAGAGACGCGCCTGGGCTGCGGCATGCACTTCCGGTGGCGCGCCCGAGCTCTCGCGGCCGAACAGCAGGGTGTCGCCCGGGCGGAAATCGAAGCCGTGGAAGGCCCGCGCGCCCTTGGTGGTGAAGAGGATCAGCCGACCCTCCGCACGCTCCGCGCTCTCGAGGAAATCCGTCCACCCGGCATGGCGTTTGAGGTCGGCCAGGGCCCCGTAGTCCATGGCCGCGCGGCGGACGCCGGCGTCCGACAGGGGGAAGCCGCAGGGCTCGATCACGTCCACCGGAACGCCCAGACAGGCGCCCAAGCGCAAGGCGGCGCCGACGTTTTGCGGAATGTCCGGTTGAAAAAGGGCCAAACGCATTCTAAGCGAACCGCGACGGGTACGGCTGGGGCCTACGACGATTCACGACCATGACCTTGCGGGTTTTGCGAGGGCGACGGGGGAGTGCATCGCAACGGTTGGTTCCCCGCAGACCGGTCGTGACTTAAAAGCCTCTACCAGAGCCTCTGGCAGAGGTGCAAAGACGCCAGGCTCCGGAGCCTCATGCGAGGCTTCGGGGGTCTTGAAACGAAGGGTAGCTTTAGGTGGTCGACACCGTCGCGGGCGCAGGTCCCGATCCGCACGTTTCGGGTGACGACCCGAATCGTCGCGACTTCATCCACATCGCCGCCGGCGTCGCCGCGCTGGGCGTGGTCGGCGGTCTCGCCTGGCCGTTCATCGACCAGATGAACCCGGCCGGCGACACGCTGGCCCTGGCCTCGATCGAGTTCGACCTGTCGAAGGTCGTGCAAGGCCAGCAGGTGGTGGTGAAGTGGCGCGGCAAGCCGCTCTTCGTCCGCTACCGCACGCCGGCGGAAATCGCCGCGGCGATCAAGGACGACCACGCCGACCTGCGCGACCCGCAGACCGACGAAGCCCGCCACAAGCCCGGCAAGGCCCAGTACCTGGTTCTGATCGGGGTGTGCACGCACCTGGGCTGCGTGCCGACCTTCGGCGGCGGCGACTACGGCGGCTGGCTCTGCCCCTGCCACGGCTCGGTCTACGACACCTCCGGCCGTATCCGCCGGGGCCCCGCGCCGAAGAACCTGGAAGTGCCGGATTACAGCTTCCTCTCCGACACCAAGATCAAGGTGGGCTGACGGATGAGCGGACACTCGACCTACGAGCCGAAGACCGGCTTCGAGCGCTGGCTCGATTCGCGCCTTCCGATCCTGCGCTTCGCCCAGGACACCATGGTGTCGTTCCCGACGCCGAAGAACCTGAACTACTGGTGGACCTTCGGCGGCATCCTGGCGATGATGCTGGGGATCCAGATCGTCACCGGCATCATCCTGGCGATGCACTACGTGCCGCACGTGGATTACGCCTTCAACTCGGTCGAGCGGATCATGCGGGACGTCAACTACGGTTGGCTGGTCCGCTACACGCACGCCAACGGCGCCTCGATGTTCTTCCTGGCGGTCTACGTGCACATGTTCCGCAACCTCTACTACGGCTCCTACAAGGCGCCGCGCGAGGTGCTGTGGATCCTGGGCTGCATCATCTACATCCTGATGATGGGCACGGCCTTCTTCGGCTACGTCCTGCCCTGGGGCCAGATGAGCTTCCACGGCGCGGTCGTGATCACCAACCTGATCGGGGCGATCCCGCTGGTGGGCCCCTCGATCACCACCTGGCTGTGGGGCGGCTTCGCGGTGGACGACCCGACGCTGAACCGCTTCTTCTCGCTGCACTACCTGCTGCCCTTCGTGATCGCCGGCGTCGTCGGCCTGCACATCTGGGCGCTGCACGTGCCGGGCAACAACAACCCGACCGGCGTGGAGGTGAAGTCCAAGGAAGACACCGTCCCGTTCCACCCGTACTACACGGTGAAGGACGGCTTCGCGATTTCGGTCTTCCTGATCCTGTACGCATCGTTCGTCTTCTTCATGCCGAACGTGCTGGGCGACGCGATCAACTACGTCCAGGCGAACCCGCTGCAGACCCCGCTGCACATCGTGCCGGAGTGGTACCTGCTGCCGTTCTACGCGATCCTGCGGGCGGTCCCGAACAAGCTGATGGGCGTGGTCGCTATGGGCGGCGCGCTGATCACCCTGTTCGTCCTGCCCTGGCTCGACACCTCGAAGGTGAAGTCGATGCGCTACCGCCCGACGGCGCGCCTCTACTTCTTCATCTTCATCCTGGCCTGCCTGGTGCTGGGCGTCTGCGGCGCCCACGCGCCGGACGACCTGGTGATCCCGGGCTTCTCGGGCCTGCAGTTCCTCGACGCCAACATCAACAGCTACGTCTGGCTGTCGCGGATCGGGGCGCTCTACTACTTCGCCTACTTCTACGTCATCACGCCGCTGCTGGGGCTGACCGAGACACCCCTGCCGGTGCCGGACTCGATCTCGACGCCGGTCCTGTCGCATCCCGCCTCCGCGCCGACCGGCGCCGCGGCGTCGCCTGAAAAGAGGGGTTGAGCCTGATGCTGCGCAAAGGTTTCGCTGTCGCGGCGCTCGGGCTGGCCGTTCTCGCCGCCCCGCTCGCCGGCACGGCGGTCGCCGCCACGACCCAGGCCGAACCGACCGAGCAGGCCTGGTCGTTCGACGGGCCGTTCGGCAAGTTCGACAAGGAACAGCTCCAGCGGGGCTACAAGGTCTATCGGGAGGTCTGCTCGGCCTGCCACTCGATGAACCTGATGTACTTCCGCAACCTCGGGCAGAAGGGCGGACCGTTCTACGATCCGAAGTACCCGAACCCGAACGACAACCCGGTCGTGAAGTCCCTGGCCCACGACATCCAGGTCAAGGATGTCGACACCGACACCGGCGACGTGGTCAGCCGCCCGGCGACCCCGGCCGACAAGTTCCCGGCGCCGTTCGCCAACGAGTACGCCGCGCGCGCGTCCAACGGCGGCGCCCTGCCGCCGGACCTGTCGGACATGGCCAAGGCGCGTGAAGGCGGGCCGAACTACATCTATTCGCTGCTGAGCGGCTTCAAGCAGCCGCCGGCCGGCCTGAAGCTGGACCCGGGCAAGTACTACAATCCCTGGTTCCCTGGCGACCTGACGGGCAGCTGGCACGGCGCGAAGGACAAGGTGCCGGAAGGCGGCGCGATCGGCATGCCGCCGCCGCTGACCGACGGTAAGGTGACCTTCGACGACGGCCACCCGAGCAAGATCAAGGACGAGGCCCGCGACGTGGCCGCCTTCCTGACCTGGGCCGCCGAGCCCAAGATGGAAGAGCGCAAGAGCTTCGGCGTGGGCGCGCTGATCTATCTGCTGATCTTCTCGATCCTGCTGTGGTTCAGCTACAAGAAGATCTGGAAGAACGTCGCCCACTAGGCGGACGGTTCATCCCATCGATCAGGGCCTCGGCGTCAGCCGGGGCCCTTTTCGTTTGCCGCTCCGCGGTCGCCGAGCGCCGCCAGGGCGGCGCGGGTGGGCGCGGTGAGGGGTGCGGGCAGGTCGTCGAGGGCGAACCAGTCGAGGCCGCTGTGCTTGGCCGGCTCCCGCAACTCCGGCTCGCCTTCGAAGCCCAGCGCCAGATAGGCGGGCGCCACCCAGTGGTAGCCGGCGTCGCGGTCGATCATGTCGCAGATGCAGAGCAGGTCCATCGCCCCGAGCCGCAGGCCGGTCTCTTCCTCGACCTCGCGCCGCACCGCGTCGGCCACCGGCTCGAAGGGATCGACCTTGCCGCCTGGAATGCCCCAGGCGCCGGCTTCCGGCGGGGTCGCGCGCTGTTGGAGCAGGATCCGTCCGTCCCGCAGGATCACGGCGCCGCCGCCCACGCGCGGCCAGCCGGTGGGCTCATCCGACACGCCTGCGTCCTCCGGACCGGCGATGGACGGGCGCGGCCAGCATCAGGCGGTTCTTCGCCAGGTCGAGGCGCAGGCGGAAGCGCGACAGGATCGGCGCGCCGATCTGGCCGACGAGGGCCGGGTCCTCGGCCGCCATCAGGCCCGACGGCAGGTTCTCCGCCAAGCCGCCGGCGAAGGAGAAGGCTCGCAGGCGCGGGCGCAGGACGCCATAGGGATAGGCCTCCTTGGGCTTGCCGGCGCCGGGCGAAGCCGCCTCGGCGTCGCTGATGCGGACCTCGGTGTCGGCGCCGACGCCGAGCGAGAAGCCGCCCGCCGTGGCGTGCGGCCCGTCGGACACGGCGGCGCGCACGACGGGACGGCTGGCGACCCAGGTCAAGGGCAGGGTCCGGAGGCTCCGGAATGGGCCCGCCTGGCCGGGCCGCGACAGGCGGATGCGGCACGGATGGAAGTCGACGTCCAGCACAAGCCCCTTGAGCGCATCCGCGCCGATGACGCCGCTGACCGGCGTGGGCAGGGCGCCGGTGCGCAGGTCCAGCGTCTCCACCGACACGGGCGTGTCGCGCACGACGGTGCCGGCCAGCCGCACCTCGCCCTTGAGTTTCGTCTCCGCGAAGCCGGCCGCCTGGGCCTGGCTGTCGGCGAGTTCCGTGCGCGGGGTGGCGGGATCGAGGACGAAGTCGCCGCTCACGCCCATGACCTCGGCGCCCACCACCAGCACCTGGTTCTCGAACCAGCAGCGCGCCACGCCGGCCCTCGCCGACGGCGCGGCCGCCAGCGCCGCGAGGGCGCAACATGCGAGAGCGGGGCGACTCAGGGCGGGGTTCACAGCGCCAGAATAGGCGCCGCTTGGGTCCGCTGGCGACGCCACGCCTTACGCCTGCCGCAACGGGTGTCTATCTGGGCGTCATGGCCTACACGCGCGCCTGGCGGAACTTCAAACGGATGCAGGACATGACGGTGGCGGCGGCCTGCCTGATCTACGCGGCCGGGGCCCTGAACGCTCTGCAGCGCCTGCCCGGCGGCCCCGCGGTCGCGGTGCGCTGGACCTTCCTCTTCCCGATCGCCTACCTGATCCCGTCCCTGCTGCTGCCGCTGATGATCCCGCCGGTGCGCCGGTGGCTGAAGAAGTACGTCTGGATGAGCTTCCAAGCCGGCTTCGGCCAGACGCCGGGCTCGGTGGTGGTGGGCGTGGCCCTGCTGCTGGGCGCGGGCCTGTTCATCTGGGAAGAGGTCGGCCGGGCGGTGCGCGCGGGCCAGCTGGGCGCCAATGTCTTCTCCGCCTACGCCGCCGGCATCGGCATCCTGGCCGCCCAGGCGGTGCTGACCCGCGCCCTGGAGCGGTCGCCGGAGGTGCAGGCGCGGATCATCGAGCCGGGCGGCTAGGCTTCGCCGCGCACGCCCGAGTGCTTGGCGAAGTGCGCCAGGGTGCGCAGGCGCGACAGTCGCGCGGCCTCCGCGTCGTAGCCGTTGGGCGCCACGAAGGCGTGGCCGGCGTCGTACATGTAGATGGGCAGGTCCGGGTGGGCCGCGCGGATCGCCTCGACGTCGTCGGGCGGGATCAGTTCGTCGGTCTTGCCCAGGTGCAGGATGGTGGGCGCCTGGGGTGCTGCGTCGAGATAGAGGGTGATCTGGCCGCCGTAATAGGAGGCGACCGCCGCGATCCCATGGCAGCGCTGGGCGGCCAGCCAGGCGGTGGTGCCGCCGAAGCAGAAGCCCATGACGAAGACCGGGCCGGAGTCGGCGTTCTTCAGGGCGTCGACGGCGGCCTGGACCGCGTCCAGCACCTCCAGGCCCCACTTGGTGGCCTCGCCATAGCCCATCTGCTGGGCCATCAGCTTCGGGTCGGAATTCTGCTCCGCGAAGCCGCGCTGGAAGCGGTCGAAGAGGCTGGGGACCAGCACCTCATAGCCGATGTCGGCGAACTCGGAGGCCAGCTCGCGCAGATGCGGGGTGACGCCCCAGATGGCGTGCAGGATGACCAGGCCGCCGCGGCGCGCCTCGCGCGGCGGCTCGTGGAAGGCCTCGTACTCGAAGCCGTCCTTCGCACTGGCCAGGCGGACCGTGTCGCCCATCTTGGAGTTCCCTTGGGGCGTCAGGCCTTGTCGAACAGCTCAAGGGTGCGGTGGCGGGCGAGGTCGGCCGCCTCGGCGTTGTAGCGCTCGGGGCTCTCGTTATTGAAGCCGTGGCCCGCGCCTTCGTAGATGTAGACGGGGACCTTCGGGTGGTGTTCGCCCACCGCCTTGGCCACCTCGTCGGCCGGAATGCCGGTGTCGGTGCGGCCGAGGTGGACGATGGTCGGGCAGTGGATCGTCTGGGCGGCGTTCGCCTGGACCATGGAGCCGTAGTAGCTCGAGGCGGCCGCAAGGCCGGGCACGCGGTTGGCGGCCAGCCAGGCCAGGGAGCCGCCGTAGCAATAGCCCACGATGCAGACCTTCTCGCCGCGGGTGCGCAGGAAGGCGGCGCAGGCGGCGATGTCGCCCATGGCCTGGTCCAGCGGGGTGCCCATGGCGTGCGCCACGCCGGCCTTGATGCCGGCGTCGTCGTGATGGGCGGTGAAGCCAGGTTCGCGGCGGTCGTACATGGAGGGCGCGATCGCCTCGTAGCCCATCTTGGCCCAGCGCTCGACGTCGGCGCGGACGTGCTGGTCGATGCCGAAGATCTCCTGAACGACGATCACGCCGCCCTTGCGCGGGGTGAACGACGGCTCGTGATAGGCCGAGAACTCGAAGCCGTCCGCGCCCGCGATCTTGATCGTTTCAGCCATGTCCCCGGTCCCTTGGTCAGACGTTGAAGCGGAAGTTCATCACGTCGCCGTCCTGGACGACATAGTCCTTGCCTTCCTGGCGCAGCTTGCCGGCCTCGCGGGCGCCGGCTTCGCCCTTCAGGCGGACGTAGTCGTCGAAGGCGATGGTTTCGGCGCGGATGAACCCCTTCTCGAAATCGGTGTGGATCACGCCGGCCGCCTGGGGCGCGGTGTCGCCCTTGTGGATGGTCCAGGCGCGCGCCTCCTTCGGGCCCGCGGTGAAGTAGGTCTGCAGGCCCAGGAGGTGGTAGGCCTCGCGGATCAGGCGGTTGAGGCCGGGTTCGCTGAGGCCCAGGGTCTCCAGGAATTCCTGGCGCTCGCCCGCGTCGAGCATGGCGATCTCGCTTTCGATCTGGGCGGAGATGACGACGCTGTCGGCGCCGTCGCGCTTCGCCCGCTCGGCCACGAGGTTCGACATGGCGTTGCCGGCCTCGGCCGAGGCCTCGTCGACGTTGGCGACGTAGAGGGCGGGCTTGGAGGTCAGCAGCTGCAGCATCCGCCAGGCCTTCTCATCCTCGGCGGCGACCGTCGCCTTGCGGGCCGGGCGGCCCTCCTTGAGCTCGGCCAGGGCGAGGTTGACCAGCTTGAGCGTCAGCGCGCTCTCCTTGTCGCCGGCCTTGGCGCGCTTCTCCAGGTTCACCACCCGCTTTTCCAGGCTTTCCATGTCGGCGAGCATCAGCTCGATCTCGATGGTCTCCAGGTCGGCGATCGGGTCGACCTTGCCCTCCACGTGGGTGATGTCGTCGTCCTCGAAGCAGCGGGCGACGAAGGCGATGGCGTCGCAGTCGCGGATGTTGGCCAGGAACTGGTTGCCCAGGCCCTCGCCCTTCGACGCGCCGCGCACCAGGCCAGCGACGTCCACGAAGTTGATCCGCGCCGGGATGATCTCCTTGGAGCCGGCGACCTCGGCGAGCGCATTCAAGCGCGGCTCAGGCACCGCCACGTCGCCGGTGTTGGGCTCGATGGTGCAGAACGGATAGTTCGCGGCCTGGGCGGCGGCGGTCTGGGTGAGCGCGTTGAACAGGGTCGACTTGCCGACGTTGGGCAGGCCGACGATGGCGACTTTCAGGGCCATGGGGTCGTGGGGGTCTTTCGTGGCGTCGTGCGGTGGGGCGACCTAGCACGGGGCTGAAGATCGCGACAGGGGCGGTGGGCCGACCTTGTGGCTGAGCTTGCGCCCTGGTTACGCTCGCGGCGCGCAAGGGCAGCAGGCGCCGAACCGCGCAGGGGACGCATGTCGCAGAATACATCGAAGGGCGTTTCGCTATCGACCTTAGTGATTCTCGGGGGCATCGCCGTCGCCATCGAGGCGGCGGTTCAGCTAACTCGGCAGGCCGACACCTCCACCGACATCACGACTGGCCATCCCAGCGATGTTCTCGCCGTTGGCGTCTGTGTCGGTCTGGCGACTGCGGGCATCGTCTTCATCCTGGCCATCTGGCGCAGCTCTGCGATCCCGGACGCCATGCCGGCGCCATTGCTGGCGCTCGTCTGCGGCTTCATGGTCGGGCTACTGAGTATGAGCATGGCGAACCAGATCCTTCGGTTCACGGGCCTGCGCGGCCCGACGGCCCGTTACGAGAAACAATTCCCGATCGCGAAGGCCTATGTGACGGTCGGACGGAACCGGGATTACCGTATCCGGTTGGCCGACCCGGTCGTGGGTTTCCGCCTAAGCAAGGACGAGTACGACCGCATCTTCGGCCCCGGCTGGGAGGGCGAGCCGGCGGGGTATTGCCTTTGGGCGTCGGTCGAGCAGAACGGCCCGGCGATGCGAGTGATGGTCCCGTCAGGAAAACCAATTCCGCCAGGTCATGTGCGCCCGTGCCCGGGGGCGGCCGGTGACTCGCCAAAATAGGTACTCAGACTGCGTCTTAGATTTCATGGCAGCCAGTTTGCCTTGGGGTCTCGGCTTCTCAAGGTTCGCCGAAGGCGACCGCTTCGCGGCGGCGCGGGACGCGCCGACCTTGACAAGCCGAGACCCCAAG
>JAFEDM010000238.1 GCA_018241625.1 Pseudomonadota bacterium
CACCCGCCGAGGCGTCGTGATCCTGGCCGTCCTGGCCGTCACCACCGCCCTCGGCGTGTCCTTCGCCGCCACCTTCGCCCACGCCTCCTATCTCAGCCTCGACCTGCCCGAGCTGCAGACCCTGACCGTGCTGATCGCCGCCTTCGGCCTGTGGCCCCTGGCCCAGCCGGACGAGGGCGCGCCGCCCGCGCGGCTCGTGGGGCCGATCCTGATCCTGGCCGGCCTCGCGGCGACGGCCGCGGTGCGCCTGAACCACCCCTATGACGCGCGGCATCCCGAGGCGACCGACGTCGTCTACCAGGTCGACCAGGACCGGAAGCAGGCCTGGCGGGTCAGCGTGCTGCCGGCCCTCGCGCCGTGGAGCGCCGAGGTGCTGAAGACCGGCGGCGCGGCGCTGACCAAGCTCGAAAGCTGGCGCTTCAACGGCCCGGTGGACGCGGCCGCCGCGCCCTATGTCGACTATCCGCCCGCCCAGATCGCGCTCGCCAAGGGGGCGAACGGGGACGTGACCCTGCATGTCGTCCCGCCCGCGGGCGCCCGGACAATCGGCCTGCACCTGAGCTCGAACACCGTCGCCGCGGTGACCGCCATCGGCGGCGCCGCCACCCAGCTGCCGATCCCGCCGACGAAATCGGCGGCCTTCTCGGTGGCCGCGCCGCCGGCCGAGGGCTTCGACGTCACCGTCCATCCGGCCGGGCCCGGCAAGCTCACGGTCGACTATGCGGCGGTGCTCGACGACTGGCCCAAGGCGGCGGCCCCGCTGCCCAAGCGGCCCGCCAACGTCATGCCCTTCGACACTTCGGATGGGACGGTGCTGACGGGGACGCGGAGCCTGAGCTGGTGAGCCTTCCCCTCCTGGCTGGCGCGCGCTAAGCCCCGGGCGCCAGCGAGGGCCCCATGAGCGACGTCACCATCTATCACAACCCGAACTGCAGCACTTCGCGCAACACGCTCGCCCTGCTGCGCGAGAAGGGCGTCGAGCCGAAGGTGGTGGAGTATGTGAAGGTCGGCTGGACCGCGCCGCAGCTGACTGCCCTCTTCAAGCAGATGGGCAAGTCGCCGCGCGAGGTCCTGCGGACCCGCAACACCGAGGCCGAGGCCCTGGGCCTGACCAAGCCGGGCGCCGCGGACGAAGCGATCATCGCCGCCATGGTCGAGGACCCCATCCTGGTGGAGCGGCCGATCGTGGTGACGCCGAAGGGCGCGGCGCTCTGCCGCCCTGTCGAAACCGTCCTCGGCCTGCTCTAACGCCTTGATTTCGCCGCCGACGCGCGGCCCTGCTAGCCCTCGACCAAGGCTTGGCTTCGCGCCAGGGAGGCCTTAACGAGGCCTCTCCAGATCGGGGGCGACATGCGATCAGAAGAGCCGCGGCGCTTCGCCGTCCGTCCCTCACCGCGAGCGCTGGCGATCGGCGGCGGTGTGATGGTCATCGCCGGCGCGGCGGCGGCCATGCTGTTGACCCGCCACGCGCCGCCGAAGGCGGTCCGACTGGACCCCGCCGCCGTCGCGGCCCTGCAGAACCCCGCCTTCCTCAACGCCCAGGCCCACGGCGCCTTCGCCCAGGCCACCACCGTGCCGGTCAAGCTGCAGCGCGGCGAGACCCTTGAGGCGGCCGTGCGCCGGGCCGGCGTCGGCCCGTCCGAAGCCCAGCTGGCCGTCGCGATGCTGTCCAAGGCCATGGACGTGGCCCACCTGAAGGCCGGCATGCTGATCCAGACCGCCATCGCCGAACCGCGGGAAGCGCGTGGCGAAACGCGGTTGATCGGGCTGTCCCTGCGCACCGGCCCGGCCACCGCCATCACCCTGTCGCGCAGCTTCGACGGGGCCCTGCGCCTGCGCGAACTGGACGAAAAACTGCGCGACGAGACCGCCGTCGCTGACGGCGACATCGAAGGCTCGCTCTACGAAAGCGCAGCGCGTATCGGCGCCACGCCGCAGATCACCGCCAAGGTCGCCGAGCTGTTCGCCCACAAGATCGACTTCCAGCGCGACCTGCAGCCGGGCGACGACTTCAAGCTGGTGTTCGACCGCAAGGTGACCGAGGCGGGCCGCACCGTGGACGCCGGCGACCTGCAGTACGCCGAGATCCACGGCGTGAAGTTCTATCGCTTCGCGCGCGGCGACGACGTCGAATACTTCGACGAACTGGGCAAGAACATCAAAGGCTTCCTGCTCAAGACCCCGGTCGACGGGGCGCACATCACCTCGCTGTTCGGCCTGCGCAAGCATCCCGTGCTGGGCTACACCCGCGCGCACCAGGGCGTGGACTTCGGGGCCGGCTGGGGCACGCCGATCCTGGCGGCGGGCGACGGCGTGGTCGCCCAGGCCAGCCCCTGGGGCGGCTACGGCAACTGGCTGCGCATCCGCCACACCGGCGGCTGGGACACCGGCTACGGCCATATCTCCCGCTACGCCAAGGGCATCCGGCCGGGCGTCCACGTCCATCAGGGCGAGGTGGTGGCCTATGTCGGCGCCACAGGCCTCGCCACCGGTCCGCACCTGCACTACGAAATCTGGCGCAACGGCGAGCGGGTGAACCCGATCGGGGTGAAGGCGCCCCAAGGCTCGGCGCTGGCCGGCGCCGACCTGACGCGGTTCGAAGGCGAAAAAGCCCGGATCGACCGGTTGCTGGCGCAAGGCGCCCCGCACAGGGTGGCCGTCGCGGACGTCGGGCCTGTCAGCCTGCGCCGCTGACCGCTTCGCGGGCCCGCCGACATGTCCGAGGATCCACCTAAGGTAAGTGAGACGACACAGGCCGGCCTCTGGGTGCGCCGCGCCTATGAAGCTTGGGACGGCCTTCCCGACATCGAAGAACTTAACGAGCTGCTGCGCCGGCTCGCGCGCTGGCGCTCACGTCTGCTGGCCAACACCTACGTCGCCCGCCAGGGCACGCTCATCGCTGGCGGGCCGTTCGCGGGCATGGACTATCTGGTCGAAGCGGCGGAGGGCGCCCTGGTTCCGCGCCTGCTCGGCACCTACGAGTCGGAGCTGCATCCGCACCTCGCCCGCTTCGCCGAGGCCGGGCTGGACTGCGTGATCGATGTGGGCTGCGCCGAGGGCTACTACGCCGTGGGCCTGGCGCGGATGATGCCGGGCGTGATCGTCCACGCCCACGACATCGACGAGCGGGCCCGCGCCGCCTGCGCCGAGCTGGCGGCGAAGAACGGGGTCTCGGACCGGGTGATCGTCGGCGGCGAGTTCGCGCCCGACGGGTTCGAGGCCTTCGCCGGCCGCCGCGCCTTGGTGATGGTCGACGCGGAGGGCGCCGAGGTCGACATCCTGCAACCGGCGCTCTCGCCCGCCCTGGCCGGCATGAACGTCATCGTCGAGACCCACGACCTCTATCGCCGCGGCGCCATGGCCGCGATGCTGGAGCGGTTCACGCCCACCCACGACATCGTGCGCGTGGACCAGCAGCCCAAGACCTTCGACATGCCGGACTGGCTGAAGGCCCTGCCGCACCTGGACCAGCTGCTGGCGGTCTGGGAGTGGCGCTTCAAGCCGACGCCCTGGCTGGTGATGACGCCCAAGCGCGGCGGTTGATCGCGATCAAGGCGCCGCGGCCGGATCCGGGGCCGGATAAGGGCCATGCGCCGAGCCCTTTTCCTCATCAGCGCCTTTGCCGCGCTTGTCGCCTCCGCCGCCTCGGCCGAGGCCAGTGAGCAGACCGCGCGCGGGCGCCTGCTGGTCCAGCGCTATTGCGCGGGTTGCCACGCGATCGGCCGCCAGGGCGCCAGCCCGCACAAGGCCGCGCCGCCCTTCCGAGAGCTGCACCAGCGCTACGCTGTCGACAGCCTCGCCGAGGCCCTGGCCGAAGGCATCCTGGTCGGGCACCCGGCCATGCCGGAGATGCGCTTCCCGCCGAACGACGTGAAGGCGATCCTGGCCTACATCAAGAGCATCCAGACCGAGGAGCACGCGGCCGCCCAGCCCGAGGGGACCGCGCGCGGCCGCTAGCTCTCGACCGGACGGCGCCGATCAGGCGTCGAAGACGATGACCGAACGGGCGAGTTCGCCCTTCTTCATTTCCTCGAAGCCCTCGTTGACGTCCTCCAGCTTGATGCGCTGGCTGATCATCTGGTCGAGCTTCAGCTTGCCGGCCATGTACATGTCGACGAAGCGCGGCATGTCGACCGGGAACCGGTTCGAGCCCATCAGCGAGCCCTGAAGCTTCTTCTCGCCCAGGAAGGCCGCGCCCATCACGCTGACCATCTGGCCGACCGGGATCATGCCGATGATGTTGGCCGTGCCGCCGCGGCGCAGCATGTTGAAGGCGTTCTCCGCCGTCTTGGCCAGGCCGATGGCCTCGAAGGCGTGGTGCACGCCGCCCTTGGTCATCTCGATCACTTCCTTGACCGCGTCGGTCTGGGAGGCGTCGATGAAGTCGGTGGCCCCGAATTCGTGGGCCAGGTTGCTCTTGGACGCCACCATGTCGATGGCGATGATGCGCCCAGCGCCGGCGATGGCCGCGCCGTTGATCGCCGACAGGCCCACGCCGCCGCAGCCGATCACCGCCACGGTCTCGCCCGGCCGCACGTTCGAGGTGTGGATCGCCGCGCCGACGCCGGTGGTGACCGAGCAGCCGATCAGGGCGGCGCGGTCCAGCGGCATGTCCTTGCGGATCGCCGTGCAGGCATGCTCGTGGATCAGCATGTACTCGGCGAAGGACGAGAGGTTCAGGTACTGCATCATCGGGCCGTTCGCGGACGACAGGCGCGGCTCGTCCTCCTTGCCGCGCTTGGTCTCCGGCGAGACGCACAGGCTCATGTGGCCGCCCAGGCAGAATTCGCAGTGGCCGCAGAAGGCCGACAGGCAGGTGATCACATGGTCGCCCGGCTTCACGGTGCGCACTTCGGAGCCGACCTGCTCGACGACGCCCGCGCTCTCGTGGCCAAGGACGGCCGGCAACGGGTGCGGATAGGAGCCCTGCATGAAGTGCAGGTCGGAGTGGCACAGGCCGGCGGCGGCGGTGCGGATCAGCACCTCGTGCGGACCCGGCTTGGAGATCTGCACCTGTTCGATCTGAAGCGGCTTGCCCACTTCGCGCAGCACGGCGGCCTTCATGTCGTTCCCCTCTGTCGGTTCCCTGGGCGGCCCGCGGGCCGGGCGTTTCCGGAAAAGCCTTATCGCTGATCAGATCGGCGGGCCAAGGGGCTTTCGCCGCAACAGTGTCCAAAAGGGTCGACACTGGAGGCCGGGGGCCGCAAGACAGGACGTCATGGACGAAGCTGCGTCGCATGAGACCGCTCCCGACAGCGGCGCTCTCGAGGTGTTCCGGGCCTTCCTGGGCCAGGGCCTGACCGCGTTCGGCGGCCCCGTCTCGCACATCGGCTATTTCCGCCGCGAGTTCGTGGAACGGCGCGGCTGGCTGAACGAGGACGCCTTCGCCGATCTCCTGGCGCTGGCCCAGTTCCTGCCCGGTCCGGCGTCGAGCCAGCTCGGCATGGCGATCGGCATGCGCCGCGCGGGCTACGCCGGCCTGCTGGCCGCCTGGGCGGGCTTCACCCTGCCCGCCGGCGCGGCGATGATCACGCTCGGCTATCTCGCCCCGCACCTCGCCGACTACTGGGGCCAAGGCGTCCTGCACGGCCTGCAGATCGCCGCGGCGGCCGTCGTGCTGCAGGCGGTCGTGGCCATGGCGCGGACGCTGGCGGTCGGCCCGATCCGCATCGGCATTGCGGTCGGCGGCGCGGTGGGCCTGTTCTTCGCCCACGGACCCGTCGCCCAGGTGCTGGCGCTGGTGGCGGGCGGCCTCTTCGGCCTGGCCTTCCTGCGCGAGGAGATCGCCGTCCCGCCGGACGATCCGGCGAGCCATCGGGTCTCCGGCGCGGTCTCCATGGGCGCGCTCTGCGCCTTCGGCCTGTTGCTGGCCATCCTGCCGTTCGCGGCGGTGATGCTGGACAGCCCGACGCTCAGCCTCGCCAGCGTCTTCTACCGCGCCGGCGCCCTGGTGTTCGGCGGCGGCCATGTGGTGCTGCCGCTGCTGCAAGACCAGGTGGTGGGCCGAGGCTGGATGGACCCGGACACCTTCCTCGGCGGCTATGGCGCGGCCCAGGCCATGCCCGGGCCGCTGTTCAGTTTCGCGGGCTTCGTGGGCGCGGCCCAGGACGAGGCGCCGGGCGGCTGGTTCGGCGGCCTGGTCGCCCTGGTCGCGATCTTCTTGCCCAGCCTGCTGCTGGTCACCGGCATGCTGCCGGTCTGGGACCGGCTGAAGCGCCAGGCCGGCGCCCGCGCCGCCATGGCCGGCCTGAACGCCGTGGTGGTGGGCATCCTGGCCGCCGCCCTGTGGGACCCGGTGCTGAAGACGGCCATCCACCGCACCAGCGACTGGGCGCTGGCCGCCGGGGCCTACGTCTTCCTCTCCGTCGTGCGGATTCCGCCCTGGCTGGTGGTCCTGGGGTTCGCCGCCCTGGTGGGCGTCTTCACCCGCTGACGGCTAGGCCTGGGCCGCACCGTGCTGCGGCGTCCCCAGCAGGCCCTTGGGCAGCTTGAACTGCGGCAGCTTCGGCCAGGCGAACCTCCACGGCGTCCTGACCGGGATGCAGGCCTCCAGCGCGGCGATCAGCTGTTCCGGCGGGTCGTCGTTCAGGAAATGGTTCGCCGCCGCCACGCGGTGCACGCAGATCGGCCGGCGCGTCGCGGTCTGCGCGGCCAGGCGCTCCGCGACCTCGATCGGCGCGAAGTCGTCGCGATCACCATGGACCATGTGGATCGGGATCGTCAGCCGCGAAAGCGCGCGCACCGCATGGATCAGCTGCGGCTTCTGGCCAGAGGCCTCCACCACCGCGTGGCGCAGGTCGCGGGGGATCACCTTCAGGGCCTTCAGGCCCACGTCGATCAGCCAGCGCGAGGTGGGGCCGGTCTCGCCGAAGAAGCCGGACAGCAGGACCAGGCTGGACACCTTGCCGGGGTTGGCCTCGGCCATCAGCGAGGCGATGGCCGCGCCATAGCTCTGGCCGACCAGCATCACCTTCTGGCCGCGCGCGGCCGTCAGCAGCGGCGAGAGCGCCAGCGCCTGGGTGCGGATGTCGCTGACCGGTTCGGCCGGCTCGGAGGCGCCGTAGCCGGGGCGATCGACGACGATCATCTCGCGGTCGGCCGGCAGTTCGGCCAGGGTCTCGGCCCAGTATTCCGCCCAGGACGGCGCGCCGGTGATCACCACGATCTTCCAGGGCGCGGGCGTGTCGCGCGGGGTCTCGAGCGCCGAGATGCGCCAGCCCAGCCCGCCGCCCGCGGCGAAGCTGGTGCGCCGGACCACGGTGTCCGGATAGTCGGCCGAGGTCGGCGCATGCTCGGTGCGCCCGGACATCGCCGCTTCGATCGAGGCCCAGCCCATGGCCAGGACCCCCTTGGGTCTTTTGCGAGACACGGGTCCTTGTCTCCTCAGGTCTTCAAGTCGTCGTGTTGAGTGTCACCTGGGAGCTTGGAACGCGGCCTGAAAGGGTTGGTTCGCTGTTGTTCAGCTTTCTTCGGCTGCAACAGGCGTGGCTGTGGCCAGCCGGTCACGCAATTCCCGCTTCAGCACCTTGCCGGTGGGCCCGATCGGCAGGGCCTCGATGATCCGCACCTCGTCCGGCGTCCACCACTTGGCGACGCGGGCGGCGACGTGGGCCTTCAGCTCCTCCGGGTCGGCGCTCAGGCCTGGGCGCAGGGTGACCAGCAGCAGGGGGCGCTCGTCCCATTTGGGGTGCGGCACGCCGATGGCGGCGGCCATGGCCACGGCCGGGTGCGAACAGACCGCGTCCTCCAGATCGAGGGTCGAGATCCATTCGCCGCCGGACTTGATCACGTCCTTCGCCCGGTCGGTCAGGCGCAGGTAGCCCTCGGCGTCGAGGGTGGCGATGTCGCCGGTGTCGAACCAGCCGTCCTCGGTGAAAACGTCGGCGCCGTCCTGCTTGAAGTACGAGCCCACCGTCCAGGGCCCGCGCACCTGCAGCCCGCCTGAGCTCTTGCCGTCGCGCGGCAGCTCGGCGCCGTCCTCGCCGACGATGCGCAGGTCGACGCCCCACAGGCCCCGGCCCTGCTTCAGCTTGCGCTGCAGGGTGGCCTGGGCGTCCTCCCCGGCGTGCTGCGGCAGGGGCGTGTTGATGACGCCCAGCGGGCTGGTCTCGGTCATGCCCCAGATCTGGCGCACCTGGCCGCCCAGGCGATCCTCGATCCGCTGGACCAGGGCCGCGGTGGGGGCGGAGCCGCCGATGGCGATGGTCTTAACCGAGGTCAGCCGCTCGCCGGTCTGATCCAGGTGGTCGGCCACGCCCACCCAGATGGTCGGCACGCCCAGCAGGAAGGTCACGCCCTCCGTCTGGATCAGCTCGGCGATCGAGGCGCCGTCCAGCGCCCGGCCCGGCAGCACCAGGGTCGCGCCCACCAGCGGCGCCGCGTAGGGCGTGCACCAGGCGTTGGCGTGGTACATCTGGGCGCAGGGCATCACCACGCTGCGCGCCGAGAAGTCGAAGGCGTCCGGCAGGGCCAGCGCCATGGCGTGCAGCACCGTCGAGCGGTGGGAATAGAGCACGCCCTTCGGATTGCCCGTGGTGCCGGAGGTGTAGCAGAGGCCTGAGGCCTGCCGCTCGTCGATGTCCGGCCAGTCGAAGTCCGGCGAATGGGCGGCGATCAGGTCCTCGTAGACCTCGGCGTTCCTGGGCGCGCCATTCTCGCTAAAGGGGGCCGGCAGGTTCGCCCGGTCGGTCATGGCGACGAAGCGCTTGATCAGCGGCAGGCGCGGCTGCAACTCCGCCACCAAACCCGCGAAGCTAGTGTCGAAGAACAGGAAGCCGTCCTCGGCGTGGTTCGCCACCCAGGCCACCTGGTCCGGGTGCAGGCGCGGGTTGATGGTGTGCAGCACCGCGCCGATGCCGGTGACCGCGAAATAGAGCTCGAAATGGCGGTGCGTGGACCAGGCCAGGGTCGCCACCCGGTCACCCGGCTTCACCCCCATGGCGACGAGGGCGTTGGCCATCCGCTTGGTGCGCTTCAACGCCTCGGCATAGCCGTAGCGGTGGATCGGCCCCTCGACCATGCGGTCCACAACCTGCCGGTCGGGGTGGTACTGGGCGGCGTATTCCAGGATCGACGGCAGCGTCAG
>JAFEDM010000239.1 GCA_018241625.1 Pseudomonadota bacterium
CGGCCGATGCGGTGGTCAGCCTGGCGGCGCTGGACAAGGTGATCGACTACGCGCCGGAGGAACTGGTGCTGACGGCGCAGCCGGGCGTGACGCTCGCGGCGCTGGAGAAGCTGGTGGCGACGCACGGCCAGATGCTGCCGTTCGAGCCGCCGCACCTGACCAGGCTGCTGGGCGCGAAGGGTAGGCCGACGCTGGGCGGCGCGCTGGCGGCCAACCTCTCCGGCCCGCGCCGCCTGCGCGCCGGCGCGGCGCGCGACCACTTCCTGGGCCTGGGCGCGGTCACTGGACGCGGCGAGGTGGTGAAGGCCGGCGGCAAGGTGGTGAAGAACGTCACCGGCTACGACCTGCCGAAGCTGGTCGCCGGATCCTGGGGCAGCTTGGCGGTGATGACCGAGGTCACCATCAAGGTGCTGCCGGCGGCGCGCACCGAGGCGACCCTGTTGCTGTTCGGCCTGGGTGAGGCGCGCGCCGGCGAGGCGCTCGGCCTGGCGCTGAACGCCCCGGTGGACGCCTCAGGCGCGGCCCACCTGCCGGAGCCGGTCGCGGCCCGCGCGCCGTTGAAGGGTTCGATGGCGGTGACGGCGGTGCGGCTCGAAGGCTTCGCCGCGTCGGTGGCCGCCCGGGCCGATCACCTTGCGGCGACCCTGAAGCCGTTCGGGCGGATCGAGATGCTGGACGCCGGCCATAGCCGCGACTTCTGGCGTCAGATACGCGAGGTCGAGGCCTTCGCGCGCGCCCAGCAGCCGTTGTGGCGCGTCTCGCTGTCGCCGGCGGCCGGCTGGAGGCTGGCGGACGCGGTCGCGGGCGAGGCGCTTTACGACTGGGGTGGCGGCCTGGTCTGGCTGCTGAGCGACGCGGCGCCCGCCGAGGTCCACGCCGCGGCCCGCGCGCTCGGTGGCCATGCGACCCTGTTCCGCGGCGATGGTCCGTCCACGGCGCCGCTCGATCCGGCGCTGGCGGCGCTCAGCGCCCGGGTGAAGGCCGCCTTCGATCCGAGAGGCGTGCTCAACCCAGGCCGAATGGGGCTCGGCCAATGAAGACGGAGTTCTCCGCCGCCCAGCTCGCCGATCCGCAGACGGCCGCCAGCCACGCGGAGCTGCGCAAGTGTGTGCACTGCGGTTTCTGTACGGCGACCTGTCCGACCTATGTGCTGACCGGCGACGAGCGCGACGGGCCCCGCGGGCGGATCGAACTGATCAAGGCCATGCTGGAAAAGGGCGGGGCGCCGTCGGCGGAGACGGTGACGCACATCGACCGCTGCCTGTCCTGTCTGGGCTGCAAGACCACCTGTCCGTCCGGCGTCGACTACGCCCAGCTGATCGACCATGGCCGCGCCCATATCGAGGCGCACTATCGCCGGCCGTTGGGCGAGCGGCTGTTGCGCTGGCTGCTGCCGCAGGTGCTGACCCGGTCGGGTCCTCTGCGTCTGGGTCTGGCGCTGGGTCGCTTGGCCCGGCCGCTGGAGCCGGCGTTCGAGGCGCTGAGGCTTTCGCCGCTGGCGGCCCTGCTGCGCCTGGTCCCCGAGCCCGCGTCGCAGACGTCCGTGCGGCGCAGCCATCCGCCCACCGGCGAGCGCCGCGGTCGGGTGGCCCTGCTGCAGGGCTGCGTCGAGCCGGCGCTGACGCCTACGATCCGCGACGCCGCGATCCGTCTGCTCACCCGTGCCGGCTACGAGGTCGTGCTGGCCGAGGGCGAGGGCTGTTGCGGGGCCCTGTCGGAACACCTAGGGCGGGTCGACGAAGCGGCGCGCCTCGCCCGGCGCAACCTCGCCGCCTGGGAACGGGCCGGCCCCTTCGACGCCATCGTGACCACCGCCGCCGGCTGCGGGACGACGCTGAAGGCCTACGACCATCGGCTGCTGGGCGATCCGGCCGCGGCGTCCGCCGCCGCCCGCGCCCGGGATGTTCTGGAGCTGGTCGCCGAGGCGGGCCTGCCGCCGGTGACGCGGCCGGGCAAGCTCAGCGTCGCCTATCACGCGCCTTGTTCGCTGCAGCACGGCCAGGGGATCAGGACGCAGCCGGCGACCCTGCTCGCACAGGCGGGTTACGAGGTGCGCCCGATCGCCGAGGGCCATCTCTGCTGCGGGTCCGCCGGGGTCTACAACATCCTGCAGCCGGAGCTGGCGGGGCGCCTGCGCACCCGCAAGGCCCTGGCCATGGAGAAGGCCGGCGCCCAGGTCGTGGCGGCCGGGAACGTCGGCTGCATCGCCCAG